>NZ_JBWEYV010000004.1:0-190576 GCF_056329745.1 Epilithonimonas sp.
AAAGGCTTATTGTTGCTAATATTACAGGATTAGGTGATTAAACGGATAATCAGTATTTGGGATAAACTAAAAAAAGCTTGTTCGCTTGCTCAACATTATCATGGACAAAAATATATTAAAAGGAGTTCTTTTCGTAGGCCTTGGATCTGCAATTTACGGTATGCTGGCTACCTTTGTAAAGCTGTCTTACAAAGACGGTTTTACTACCTCAGAGGTTACGGTTTCTCAGTTTGTTTTGGGCTTCTTGGGATTGCTTATTTTGAATATCATCCAAAGTTCTGGCTCCAAAAAAAACCTGGCAAAACCGGATAACAAGCAGATTAGACAGTTATTGCTGGCAGGCACATCGTTGGGTTGCACCAGTCTGTTCTACTACATCTCTGTGCAATACATCAATGTTTCTATTGCAATTGTCCTTCTAATGCAGTCTGTTTGGCTAAGTGTATTGTTAGAGAGCATCATAACCCGAAAATTTCCTCAGTTAAGGAAAATTTTGGCGGTTTGTATCGTCATTATAGGGACATTATTAGCTACCAACATTATCAATATGGATATTCAGTTGGACTGGCGAGGCGTTTTATGGGGCTTGTTGGCAGCCTGTTCATTTACGGTAACAATGTTCACTTCTAACAGAATCGGGACAAATTTGCCAGTTTTGAGAAAAAGCATCATAATGGTTATAGGTGGCTCTGTGGTTGTGTTTTTATTTTTGTTTTTGATGCAAATTGGCCCTTTCTATTTTACTGGGATGAGAAATATTTACACTGATTTTGGGGGACAAACAGAACAATTAAGAGCCTTTGATTTCTCTATTTTTTGGTCATACGGTTTTGTTTTGGCTCTTTTCGGGACTATACTTCCTCCCATTTTGTTTAATCTGGGATTTCCTAAAGCAGGTCTGGGTTTAGGGAGTATTATTTCATCATTAGAATTGCCGGTTTCTGTAACGATGGCTCATATATTATTGGGAGAAAACGTACTTGTAATACAATGGGTTGGGATTTTACTAATCCTTATGGCTATTGTACTGATGAATATTTCCGTCCAAAATAAGAAGGCGCAAAATGGGTAGAAGCTTGTTGTAAATTTTTGTAAATATTGGCAATTCAAATCAATTATTAGTGTATTTTTAGCCTTAATTAAGCCTTGTAAAATGCCATTTTTCAGTATCATTATTCCGTTGTATAACAAATCTGCTTTTATTGGCAGTACATTGGAACATGTTTTGCATCAGACTTACTCGGATTACGAAATCATTATTGTGAATGACGGCTCAACAGATGACAGCCTGGAAAAAGCAAAAGAATTCTCGGATGAAAGAATACGGCTATTAAGCCAGGAGAATAAAGGCGTGTCCGCAGCAAGAAATTATGGAATGGCTGAAGCTAATGGACAATATTTTTGCTTTCTGGATGCGGATGATGAATGGACGCCGGATTATCTTGAGAATCTTTACAAGACCATTCAGAAATTCCCAAATGCAGGGATGTATTGTAGCCGGTACAAAACAAAAATTGGGAAAAACCATTTTACAGAATGCCAATTAACCGATTTGTCGGGGAATTATGAGGGTTATGTGCAGGATTTTTTCAAAAGCAGCTATGTAAACCGGGTTGCCCTCACCTCTGCCGTAACCATTGACAGGCAAGTTTTTCTGGAAATTGGTGGTTTTGACGTCGCTATTTCCAGCGGGCAAGATTTAGATTATTGGATTAGAATTGTGCTGAAGTATCCTGTAGCCATCTGCAAAGGCATTACCATGATTTATAATTATTTGCCAGATAACCAAAGTCTTTCCAAAACTAAAATTGGAAAAAAATCATTGCCAGATTTGAATCAATTCATCATGGAAGAAAAGGAGAATCCGAGTTTGAAGAAATTTCTTGACATTTATAGGGTAGAGTATGCACTGCACTTCCATATCAGTGGAGATCGTTTGCGGGCCAAACAATATTTAAAAAATGTGGATACTGAAAACAGAAGCTGCAAAACCGATATTCTTATGGCAACACCCCCTGCAATACTGCGTGTTTTCTTATTGGTTAAACGTTATTTAAAAAGGTTTGGCGTAGATTTCAGTGTTTACCATTAACTCTGTTTATCATCGTTGAAGAAAGATTTCCATTCGTTTTGAATTGCAGGGTTTGAGAACTTTTTAACTGAGTTTCGGCTATTGTTTTTCATTTTTTGATAAAGAATCTCGTCTTCTACAACTCGGTTCAAGGCTTTGATGAACGCTGTTTTGTTTTGATTTTCAACCAATAAGCCGTTATCTTCATTGTTTATAATTTCACGTGGTCCCGATTCGCAATCAAAAGAAATGACAGGTGTTCCGACCATTAGTGATTCGATTAAAATCATTCCGAGTCCTTCATATCTACTGGTAAGAACTGTGTAAAAAGCATTTTGAATGTAGTGGTAAGGATTAGCAACAAAACCTTTGAAAATCACATGCTGAGCAACCCTAAGCTCATCTGCATATTGTTTCATCTGCGGCAAACGTTCCCCGGAACCGATGATAATAAGTTGAAAACCTTTCGCCGGCAGTTTACTCTTGGAATAACACTCTAGGAGAATGTCTATTTGCTTCACGTTGCTACTGTCCATACGTGCAACAGAGAGGATGTAAGGCTGTTTTTCTGGAGTACCATTCTCAGGATTTAATTGAACAGGATTGTAAATTGTTTTGGTTTTAAGCTGCGGAAATTGGGACTTTAGTTTTTCTTCGATACCCTTCGATACACTTAGAAAGGTTCTTTGGCCAAATAAAAGTTGATTAAGCCAAGAACTTGGGAATAAATAATGGGTTATAAAAGAACTGTGGATATAATTAATTACATTTTGCCCTTTGTAAATAAAACGCTGCCAAAAAAATTCAGAAAAAAAATTCAGCCTGTAGCGATGATCTATAATGTGGTCAAAATGGCTTTCCTTAAGTGATTTTCTCAATTGGAAATATTGGCGGATTTTACCCAATTTACTACACTTGTCAATATGGTATTGATGCAAGGCTCCGGCAAAAGGGTAATCCAGCTCGGAGCGCAAAACGTACAGATGCACCTCATAGCCCATACCATGGAAAAGAATCGACATATTGGACACAACACGCTCTAGGCCACCAGAAGACAGGGTATAAACAACCAAGGCAATCTTAAGTTTTTTTTCTCTACTTTTGTTTTTTATCATTATGTCTGCTGAAAATTTACCTCTGGTAACGGTCATCTGCAATTGTTACAATCATGCGGCTTACCTAAGAGAAGCCCTTGATTCTGTCATTAATCAATCCTATACAAATATAGAACTTATTGTTATTAATAATGGCAGTACAGACCATTCGGGGGATGTTATTTGGGAATTTCTTAAACGACATCCTACTGTCGTTTTTTTGGATCTTCAGGTTTCTACCAGTCATAACAAGGCGTTCAACCAGGCATTTGCTATATCAAAAGGAGATTTTTTGATTGATCTCTCTGGTGATGATGTGCTTCTTCCCGATTGTATCACCAACCAGGTGGATTTTTTTCTGACCCAGCCAAAAGACGTAGGGATTATCTTTGGCAATGCCAAAATTATAGATGAAGAAGGAAGGTTTAAATATAATTATTTTGAGGTCGATGCTATTAATTCAAAGGTTTTGGATAAAAATCTTTTTGAAACATCGTATAAAAGCATCCTTGCCGGTGGCATGTGTATGTGCTCGGTCTCCGCTATGATGAGAAGGTCTCAGTTTGAGATGCTGAATGGTTATGATGAGCGGCTTATTTTTGAAGATCTGGATTATTGGCTACGGCTTTTATACCAATATAGGATTGTGTTCTTGGATAAATTTTTAGTAGAAAAAAGAGAACTAAGTAATTCTTTAGGCAGTTTTTTCCATCAGAAAACTGATTTTGCAAAAAAAATGAACAGATCTCTACAAATTATTTATCAGGATGCCATACTAAGAAATAATTTATCAGAGAACAGGTGTGTGCTGAAGAGAATACATTATAGCATGGAGCAATCTTATAAAAGCCGAAACTGGAAAGATCTTTTTAGGTTTTCTCTACTTGAGCTAAAATGCAGGAAAAGAATTTATTTTTGATACTTAAGAAATTCATCAAAATCACGGATATAATCATCCTCATCATATTCTGCAGGAGAAATCACCAGGCAAACCGCGCCAGAAGAAAAATTTTTAAGTTCTCGCCATCTCATTTTGGGAACATGAAGGCCTTGATTGGGCATATTAAGCCTAAATATTTGTTCTTCTTTGCCATCGTTAAGGATCACATCAAAACTACCAGAAACAGCAATTATAAAAGCGTCCTGCTCTTTATGAGCATGCCCGCCTCTTTGTGTTCCGCTTGGTACATCATACAAATAATATACGCGCCGGATTGGGAAAGGAATAGTGTCATTTTCTACAACAGAGAGATTGCCTCTCGGATCCTCTATCTTTGGTAAATTGATTATCATATCTTCTTAGTTGGAAATACGCAATGTTTCCCTTCTTTATTGAATTTATTGGCTTATAATTATAAGTTTATGATTGGTGCAATATAAGAATTTAAAATATTTTTTGAAAAAATTATTTAATTTTAACGTTATTAAAATTCTTTTGAATCTACCTTATTTTATCCATTTGAATATAAAATTGAGTTGTCTAAGTGTCCAAGCAGATGCGGTAATAGTAATCAAAGAGATGATGATTTTTTTTAGCATAAAATCTTCAATTGTAAAATTAAGAACAATGCACACAATAATTATCAAGCAACAGACGATAAAAGTTGTCATGTTTTTTGCTTCTATTTTCACACCAAAAAGCCGATTGGCCTGCCAATAATTCCCTAACAGGTAGATGAGAAAATAAACGGTATAACCTAATGCCAAACCTCTCAGCCCATCTGCAAAAAAACCACAGAAATGGCAAACCAGGAAAATACTGTTGTAAACGATACTGTTCTGGATAATCAGCCGCCTGCTTCCTTTTGCTAAAATTACAAAACTCACAGTCCAGGAAAAAAGTTTGAAAAAGATGCCCAGCATCGCAATTTGTAGATAGATTTCTGTTTCCAGAAACTCTTTTGTGTATATTAGGATTATAAATAGATGCGAAAGAAGAAGCATTAATAACAAAATTGGAAATAGGATAATGGTTCCTATAAAAAACTGTTGATTGACTTCTTCGTTAAGGCTATTTTTATCGATGTTACTTTTGGAGAGCCGTGGGAAATAATCAATACTCATTACCGTAAAAATGAGAGCAACATAAGAGTTAAGTATCGTAAAACCAGCAATGTATTGGCCCAATATTTTTAAACTCCCATAATTACTGATTAACATCTGGAGAAGGTAAGCAGCTAATAATTCGGCAAAACCACTCAGGTTATAAAAAAAACCGTCCCCCACCATTGTTCGGGATTGTGACAAAAACTCTGCTTTGTTCACTTTTTCCCTTTTTAAACGAAGTTTCTTAAAGTAGAAGTAAAAAACAACAGCCTCTACTGTTCCCACAGCAATGAGGTTGTAAACAATACCTTGCAAATGAAAATAATAATATAAAGGTACCGTAAAAAAAATTCCGACAATACTGGAGACAATATTGGCATTGGCAAGTTGGCTCAGTTTACCAGTACTTCGTAATATACTGGAGTAGATACTGGAAAATTGCTTAAAAAACACAGAAATGGCCAGTAGCCGGAACGCCCAGGTAAATTCAACAGTGTCAAATGTGGTGATGGACAACAGACGTGCAAAAATAAAACACAACACGGCACTAATAATGCCTGTGAGTATGGCAAGCAACTTTGTAACTTCCAGCTTTTTGGGTAAAGAACTCTCCGATGATCCGGACAGGTGCTTTACAACACTAGTGGGCATACCCAAGTTGAGCGCGCCAACAATAAGATTAAATGTAGTGAGAAGAAGACCCAGAAAACCAACACCCTGCGAGCCCAGCCAGATGGCAGTCACCTTCGACCGGAAAACGCCCGTTGCAAGGTTGATAAACTGCACGCCGCCAAAGGCCGTCATGTTTTTGATAATTTTTTGCTTCTTGTTGCTCACTTATTTATAATCGTTAATAATATTAATAATATAAGTAATTTCCTGATCTGTCATGATTTGGTTGCACGGCAAACTCAATATTTCTTTATGGATTTTGTCGGTGATAGGGAGATGAAGATGCGCAAATTCCTGCATGCATTGTTGGTGATGCACTGCAACAGGATAATGAATCAGCGTTTGGATTTCCTTTTCCTTAAGATAAGCCTGAAACTGGTCTCTTTTCTCTGTCCTTATGGCAAAAATATGGAAGTTTTGATTGTCTGATCTGTCCCAACATGGGAGGGTAATTGCATTATTATCAATTTCATCAAGAAAGCGTTTTGCTACAATGCGTCTTTTAAAGTTATCTTGATCCAGGTTTTTTAGCTTTTCTAATAATACAGCCGCCTGAATCTCATCTAATCTTGAGTTGATACCTTTATAAATATTATAATATTTTTTTTCGGAGCCATAATTTCTCAAGGCACGGATGCAGTCTGCAAGATCTTGATGATCAGTCGTTACAGCACCCCCATCACCCAGGCAACCCAGGTTTTTCCCCGGATAGAAACTGAATCCCGCAGCATGGCCTATGGAGCCGGCACGTTTGTTTCCGTCTTTTGCGCCATGCGCCTGTGCGGCATCTTCTACCAGCAAAAGCCCATTTTCATCTGCCAATTGTCTTATGGCCGCGCCATCTGTGATTTGCCCATAAAGATGAACCACCAGGATTCCTTTGGTGTTTTTATCCAGAGCTTTTTTTACAACTTCTATGTCCAGGTTGTAATTATCAAGATTGGTGTCAACTAATTTGGGCTTCAGTCCTGCTGTCATAAGTGCCAGAACCGTAGCAATATAAGTGTTGGCAGGAACAATAATCTCGTCTCCTTTTTGCAGTTTACCCAACTCGATATAAGCCCGGAAAATGAGAATCAGAGCATCGAGACCATTTCCTACGCCAATCGCATGTTTGGTTCCGCAGTAATCTGCAAAATTTTCCTCAAAATTTTTTACTTCATTGCCCAGAATATACCATCCGGAATCCAACAATTGCCTCGTTTTTTCGAGAAAAATTGCCTCGTAAGGGGCATTTATTTTTTTTAAATCAAGATACGGTATCATATATACATATTTTGTATCAGGTTATAGTTTTGGGTACTGATTTTATAAAAATCTTGAGAAATACCTCTGGCACCAAAGCCCTCTTTCCAATAGAGAAGTCCTTTATTCAGTTTTCGGCCGTTATTTTCATTTGATATCCCAAAATCGAAGTAATCTAAGTTGACAAATTCCTCTTTCAAAAGTTTATAAAATAATAAGTTTAAGGCCCTTGTCTGCTTATATTCAGTTTTTACACATATGTATTGGGCATGAGCAATATTTTTATCAGTAAAAACTACAGTTCCACCTATTATCGTATTACCTAGAAACACACCATATAAGTGGACGTTATCTTCAAATTTAGATTTCAGATCCTGGATTTCTTGTAGGGAGTGAACGGGCAAAACGTTATGACTGAGAAGTAATTCAGGTTCAAGAATGTTTTTCCAAAAGTCTTCCCAAAGACCACATTTTTTATAATAAATCCCCTCTTTTTCACTCGATTTCAAATACCTTTTCACAGATTTTGAAACATAATAATCTTTTCTCAAATCGATAACTGAGCACAAATCTCTACGATACATTTCAGCTTCTGTAATAAACATCAGGTATTTCCATTCTTCAGAGGGAAAACTATTATAGAAATAGGGAATCTCTTTCCAGTAAAGATGTGGGATATTTTTGTCATTTAAAAACTTTAAGACTTCGGTAAAGACTTCAAAAAAAACGGTCATCCTAAGATCCTGTTTTATAAGAATGCCGCCATAGGTTAGCCCCTGATGCGAAAAAAACTCATTATCCCGCAGGTGACCCGGCAGCAATGCAATCAATTCCGAATGGTGATAAATCATCAGAGAAAAATCCCGAAACCGCTCTTTGTGATAATCCATAAAATCCCTGTGGAAGAGAAACGTGCTATTCTTGGCTTCGGCTACAAAAGAGTTCCACTTATCAAAGTTCTTTTCTGTATAGATTTCTATATTAATATGATCCATTCGTAATGCGCACCAATATGTGGGAAAACAAATCTACAATTAATATAAGAAGCAAAAAAGGCTTTGTGTTCAAAAATTGGCTATTTATGCTACATTTTCTGCAAAAAATGTTAACTTTTGTAGCAATCGGTCATCTAATAGAATGATTGCATTATTTTTGATAATGATTACCTAAATTTACAATTATGAAAAAGTATTTTTTAATAATGATATCGATTTTCTCATTAGTCAGCTGCGGCTCACAGGTTTATGTACAACCAACAGTTTTATCAGCTGCTATCGAGAAAAAAGAATTTAATTTCAACGCAACAAGTGCTTACCCAACCAGCGGAGATGTTATTGGTGTAATGAATGCCATGCCGGGTGCCATGGCAAGCCGAATGCTGAGGTTGGATGCGGGCTATGGTTTCAATTTGAAAAAGGAGCTTTTTAGTGTTTATCTGCCTTATTTTGGACGGGCTTATAATGTTAACCCTGGCGATGCAGCGAATGGAGGATTTAGGTTTGAATCCAAGGATTTTGCTGTTAGAAAATCTTTAACCAAAAAGGGGAATACTTTGCTTAATATTATTCCCAATGATCAAAGGGCAAATTTTGTCTTTAACCTAGAGATTTTCAAAAACGGAAGTGCGTTTCTGTCCATTAGCTCCAATGACAGGCAACCCATCAGCTTTGATGGGAATATCTCTGTAGATAACTATTAACTACCTAATAATTGCCTTACAAAATCGCGCGCTTCGGAACTGGGATTAGACAACAGTTCCGAAGCGTTTTTTTTATGCAGCTGAAAGGATTTTTCCAGATGATGGTCTTTTTTAGCTTTTTCAAGAATATATTCCCTCACCCAAAATTCATATCGTTTCTGAGCCTGATTTTGTCGTGTTTCCAGGAAAGTTCCATTTCTAATTTTTAAAGAAATATAATCACTGATCTTATCAAAAACATCATTCAGACCGGTTTTTTCCAAAGCAGACCCTAGGATCACCGGGATTTTCCAATTCTTTTCTTTCGGAGTTATGAATTGCAAGGCTCTAGTCAGTTCAGTTTTTGTCATTTTGGCTTTGGAAAGGTTCTCTGCATTGACTTTATTAATGAAAATCAGATCTGCCATTTCCATAATCCCGCGTTTGATTCCTTGTAATTCATCGCCGGTTCCGATGACTTTTAGGAAAAGGAAAACATCCGTAATGTCATTCACCAAGGTTTCACTTTGCCCAACGCCAACGGTTTCGATTAAAATGTAGTCAAAACCAGCAGCTTCGCAAATTAAGAGGGTTTCAAAAGTGGTATTCGCAATGCCTCCCAAAAATCCGGAACTGGGACTTGGGCGGATAAAAGCATTTGGGTCTTTGGCAAGCTCTTCCATCCTTGTTTTATCACCAAGGATGCTTCCTTTGTTAATAGACGAACTTGGATCAATGGCCAAAACGGCCACCTTTTTTCCTTGCTCAATCGCCAATTTTCCAAAGCTTTCTATGAAGGTCGATTTGCCTGCTCCGGGAACTCCAGTAATCCCAATCCTTATTGATTTTCCTGTAAAAGGCAGAATTTCTTTCAGTAATTGATCGGCAATCTCCCTGTGCTCCGGTTTTTTACTTTCCATCAATGTAATCGCTTTTCCCAAAATCCTTTTGTCAGAAGATCTGATTCCGTTGATGTAATCTTGTAAAGTGATTGTTTTTGTCATTGGGAATTTGGAATAATTACAAATTAACTAAGGCCGATTTTATCTCCGCGTAAATTGACTATTTTTGATAAAATCAAATTCAAAAATAATGAAAAAATACTTATATAGTTTAGCATTTGTTGGAGCCATTGTCTATTCTTGTAAAACCCAATCTACACCACCCGTTCCGGCTCCTAAGGACTCTCCTGCCGTTGCTGCGAATGATATTGTCGCAAAAGGATCCGACTTATTTACACAAAGGTGTGGAAAATGCCACGAGCTGCCGTCAGCCGCAGAATTCACAAGCGAGCAGTGGAAGCCCATTATAGATAGAATGGCACCAAAGGCAAAATTAACAGAGGAAGAAACCAATTGGGTTTTGGCTTATGTGAATGCTAATGCGAAGAAGTAATTGGATACAAATTATCTGTTTTAAATCAAAAATTTCTCCAAAATCTCCACTGCGCACTTCGGTAAATTGGTTCCTGGACCGAAAATGAAATCGGCTCCGTTGGCATACAAAAATTCATAATCCTGTTGTGGGATAACACCTCCAACAACAATTGTAATATCATCTGCTCCCAATTTTTTTAGTTCTTCTACGACTTGGGGAACCAATGTTTTGTGACCGGCAGCCAAAGAGGAAACGCCTAAAATGTGGATGTCATTTTCAATAGCTTGTTTCGCCACTTCTTCTGGAGTTTGGAATAATGGTGCCACATCCACATCAAATCCCATATCCGCAAAAGCTGTCGCCACTACTTTTGCGCCGCGGTCATGACCGTCTTGTCCCATTTTGGCAACCATAATTCTTGGTCGTCGGCCTTCTTGGTCTTCAAATTTTTGGCTTAGGGAAACAGCTTTTTCAAAGTATTCGTTCTTTCCTGCATTCATAGCGTAAACTCCTGATATGGTTCTGATATTGGCTTTGTAACGCCCGAAACTTTCTTCCATCGCGTCACTCATTTCTCCAAGTGTTACTCTTCTTCTTGCCGCTTCAATGCATGATGCTAAAAGATTTCCACTTCCAGTTTTGGCGGTTTCTCGGATTTTGTTTAAAATTTCTTTGACAGATTCTGAGTTGCGGTTTGACTTAATTGAATTTAGTCTTTCAATTTGTTTTCTGCGGACTTCCGTATTATCAATGTCGAGTATGTCAATGTCTGGTTGTTTTAGGTTGGATTTGAAGGAATTAACGCCGATAATGAACTCTTCTCCACTATCGATTTTTGCCTGTTTTCTAGCGGCGGCTTCTTCAATTCTCATTTTCGGGATTCCGGCTTCGATGGCTTTTGTCATTCCGCCTTCTTTTTCTACCTCATTGATGTATTTCATTGCTTCATCAATCATTTGCTGCGTTAATGATTCGACCAAATGACTTCCGCCCATTGGGTCAACAACATCGCAAATACCACTTTCCTGTTGGAGAATAATTTGGGTATTTCTTGCGATTTTAGCGGAATAATCTGTTGGTAAAGCAATGGCTTCGTCCAAAGCATTTGTATGAAGAGACTGCGTGCCGCCTAAAGCAGAAGACAAGGCTTCAATAGCTGTTCGCGTGATATTATTGAAAGGTTCTTGTTCTGTTAAACTCCATCCGGACGTTTGAGAATGCGTTCTTAAGGCTAGAGATTTTTGGTTCTGAGGATTAAATTGTGTCAGGAGGTTTGCCCAGATATATCGTGCCGCGCGCATTTTGGCAATTTCCATAAAATGATTCATCCCGATAGCCCAGAAAAATGATAATCTCGGTGCAAAATCATCAATATTCATTCCCGCCTTGATTCCCGTTCTCACATATTCCAGTCCGTCTGCTAAGGTGTACGCCATTTCCAAAACAGGCGTGGCACCGGCTTCCTGCATATGATAGCCGGAAATTGAAATCGAATTGAATTTCGGGATGTTTTTGGACGTATATTCAAAAATATCGGCAATAATTTTCATTGATGGCGTTGGCGGATAGATGTAAGTGTTCCGAACCATAAATTCTTTCAGAATATCGTTCTGAATGGTTCCTGATAATTTATCCTGAGAAACGCCTTGTTCTTCTGCGGCTACAATATAAAAAGAGAGAATCGGCAAAACCGCACCGTTCATCGTCATTGAAACCGAAATCTCATCCAACGGAATCTGGTCGAACAAAATTTTCATATCCTCTACCGAATCAATCGCAACGCCGGCTTTCCCAACATCGCCTACAACACGCGGATGATCCGAATCGTAACCTCTGTGCGTTGCCAGATCAAACGCAACCGAAAGCCCTTTTTGCCCCGCTGCGAGATTTCGCCTGTAAAAGGCATTAGATTCTTCGGCTGTGGAAAAACCCGCGTATTGGCGGATTGTCCAGGGTTTTTGAACGTACATTGTAGAGTATGGGCCACGCAGGTAAGGCGCAATACCAGGAGAACCGGCCAGAATATTTTTATTTTTGACGTCTTCTGCAGTGTATTTTGATTTTAGTTCCAAACCGTCTTTTTCAAAAATATAGTTCTCTGAGTGGGAATCAAATTTAATATTTTGAAAATCAGGGTTTTGGTTATTGATTTTGCGACGCATCTTTTACAAGGTTGAGTTAGCTAAAGTTAATAATTTTTTAAACTTTCCGGTAAAATTGAGCATAAATCTTGCTGTGACTTCGTAACTTTAATATCTAAAAATAATATTATGTTAAACCCAGGTACGGTTGCGCCAGACTTCGAGCTGTTTGCAACACCCGATCAAAAGTTGAAACTTAGCGAACTGAAAGGTAAAAAGGTAATCCTAGTTTTTTATCCTGCGGACTGGAGCCCGGTTTGTAGTGATGAGCTTACTATTTATAACGAGGCTGCAAAACTCTTTGAAAAATACAATGCGCAGGTTGTGGGCATATCAGTAGACAGCAAATGGAGCCACACGGCTTTCTCCGAACAGCATCATTATCATTTTCCGCTCCTGGCAGATTTTGAGCCCAAAGGTAAGGTAGCTAAGCTTTATGAATCTTATGATGAGGAAGACGGCCTCTGCAAGCGCTCTATTTACCTGATAGACGAAGAGGGCAAAATTGCCTGGAATTACCTTTCACCCGTGGGTATTAATCCTGGTGTAGATGGTGTTTTGGATGCTTTGGAACAACTTAAAACCGAAAAATAATGAGTCAGTTACGACCACCTGTTAATAATCAGGATCATTTTGAAGGAAATGCCGACGAGGCAAAAGTTATTTTAACCGAATATGGTGACTACCAGTGCCCAAGCTGTGGTGAGGCTTACCCTATTGTCAAAAACCTTCAGCGCTATTTTGGGGACAAGCTTCTGTTTGTGTTCAGGAATTTTCCTTTGCAGGATTCCCATCCGGATGCTTTTGCAGCGGCGTTGGCGGCAGAAGCGGCAGGAAAGCAAGGGAAATTTTGGGAGATGCACGATGTCTTGTACGAAAACCAGCAAAGACTGGATAATGAAGCGCTGGATTATTACGCCGAGCAGATTGGGCTGGATACAGATCAATTTCAGGATGATATGCAAAGCGAGGAACTAAGGACAAAAGTGGAAAATGACATCGAGTCGGGATTGCGGAGTGGTGTAAACGGGACGCCGTCTTTCTATATTAACAATGACAAATATAATGAAGACTGGAGCGAGGATTTCTTAAAAGCCGTCCTCGAGCAGTTTTTGTAATTATTATTTGGAAGAATTGATCTTATAAATAAATGCGCTCTGTAGGAGCGCATTTTGTTTTCTGGACAGAAATTAATTTCCTGAGAAGTTGCATATTATGTGAAAACGACAATTTGTCAGTTCTCCCGGGGCTGGTATTTTTTTTGAGAAATGGTGAGTGGATGTCAAAGCCTGCGGCAGGGATGGTAGTGGTTATCCTTTTTGTTAGCAACGGCCTTGCAGCTTGGGAAACAAAAAGATATGAACGGACAGCCCAGTGACAAAACAGCTTAGGAATAGCTTTGGGTTTTGGCAGCCGCTCTAATTGTTTTGGAGGGTTTGAGAATGGAGCAGTTTGGGAGTTTGAGATTAAAAAATAACAAAAAAATAATAGCAATATGGCAACAGGAAGTATTAATGTATCGGTGGAGAATATTTTCCCGCTGATTAAAAAATTTCTTTACAGTGATCACGAGATTTTTCTGCGTGAGCTGATTTCTAACGCAACGGATGCGACAACGAAACTAAAACACCTGACAACAATTGGCGAAGCCAAAGTGGAATACGGCAACCCAATGATTGAAGTGAAAATTGATAAAGAAGCAAAAACGCTGACGATCAAGGATCAGGGAATTGGGATGACCGGCGAAGAAGTAGAAAAATACATCAACCAGGTGGCTTTTTCCGGTGCGGAAGAGTTTCTGGAAAAATATAAAGATTCTGCGAAAGATGCAGGAATCATCGGGCATTTTGGGCTTGGTTTTTATTCGGCTTTTATGGTGGCTGAGAAAGTAGAAATCCTTACCAAATCTTATAAAGACGATGCAAAAGCGGTACGATGGATCTGTGACGGAAGCCCGGAATATACGCTGGAAGATGCCGAAAAAGAAGACCGTGGAACTGAGATTATACTACACATTGCGGAAGATTCTACCGAGTTTTTGGAAGAATTCAGAATTCGTGAATTGTTGACGAAGTATAATAAATTCAACCAAATCCCAATTAAATTCGGGACCAAAAAAGAGCAGTTGCCTTTGCCTGAAGGCGAGGAAGAAGGCACAAAACCGGAAGAAGTAGAGGTGGATAACATCATCAATAATCCGCATCCTGCGTGGACGATTGCGCCAAGCGACCTTACCAAGGAGGATTATGTGAAATTCTACCACGAGCTTTATCCAATGCAGTTTGAGGAGCCGTTGTTCCATATTCATCTGAATGTTGATTATCCGTTCAATTTGACAGGGATTTTGTTCTTCCCGAAATTGGGTAACAACCTAAACATTGAGAAAGATAAAATCCAGTTGTACCAAAACCAGGTTTTTGTAACCGATGAGGTAAAAGGCATTGTCCCAGATTTTCTAATGTTGCTGAGAGGAGTGATTGATTCTCCGGATATTCCGCTCAATGTATCGCGATCTTACCTTCAGGCAGATGGTGCAGTGAAGAAAATCTCTTCTTACATCACCAAAAAAGTAGCGGACAAAATGGTTTCATTAATCAATGAAAACCGTGAAGATTACGAGAAAAAATGGAATGACATCAAAATTGTGATTGAATATGGAATGATCTCTGAAGAGAAATTCTATGAAAAATCTGACAAATTTGCATTGTATCCAACAACTGATAACCACTATTATCTTTGGAATGAACTGATTGACAAGATCAAACCAAACCAAACGGATAAGGATGGTAAAACGGTAATTCTTTACGCTTCTGACGCCAACGAGCAAGACAGCTACATCCAATCTGCAAAAGAAAAAGGATACGAAGTTCTTCTGTTGGATTCGCCTATCGTTCCGCACCTGATCCAGAAACTGGAAGGTTCTAAGGAAAACATTACGTTTGCAAGGGTAGATGCAGATCACGTTAATAACCTGATCAAAAAAGATGAGCCTAAAATCTCAAAACTGAATGATACAGAAAAAGAAACGCTGAAGAAAGATATTGAGGAATCTGTGAATGACCAGAAATTTACTGTTCAGTTGGAGGATCTTGATTCCACCGATGCGCCTTTCACCTTAACACAGCCAGAGTTTATCCGAAGAATGAAAGATATGCAGGCTACCGGAGGCGGTGGAATGTTTGCAATGGGCGGTTTCCCAGAGATGTATAACCTTGTGGTGAATGCCAACTCGCCTTTTGCAGAGGAATTATTGAAAAAGGATAATGCTGACGATAAAAAAGCGTTGGTAAACCAAGCTTTGGATTTGGCCAAACTATCGCAAAACCTTTTGAAAGGAAAAGAACTGACAGATTTTATCAAACGTAGTTTTGAGAGTTTGAAATAGAACATACTTTCGTATAATAAAAATAGCCACCTCAATGTTGAGGCGGCTATTTTTATTTTTAATTAACTCGGAAAATTAAGGTTCCTTCTGCAAAACAACAAATGCCGGGAAGTGATCCGAATAGCCTCCGGTAAAAGTATCGCCACTCCAGGAGCGGAAAGGATAACCTTTATAACTCCCTTCTTTGGTTACCAAGTAAGGCGGTGCATAAATCTCGGCTTTATAAACTGTATAATCCTTTCTTAATTCGTTATTAGGTGAATATAGATTAGCAGAAACAATAATTTGGTCAAATAAATTAGGCGCATCCTGATAGGCCAGGGAGGCCACGCCTTTTTTATAAAGCGGATACATTAGGTTGAGGTAATGGTTGTCTTCGTTAAGATCCTTTGGGTTACCCACGGCTTTTAGATAATTTTTAAGACTAGAGCTTACAGGGTCATCGTTAAAGTCTCCCATTGCAAAAAGTTTTGTGGCCGGATCCAATGCTTTTACGCTGTCCATCTGCTGTTTCAGAATGGCAGCGGCAGCATTACGTTTTGGCAGAGATGCCGCCTCACCACCTCTTCTAGAAGGCCAGTGGTTGAGGAAAAAAGCCACTTTCTCATTATCCAAAAAGCCTGTAAGGACGACAATATCTCTTGTATATTCTCTATTCCCGTTATCTCCAAATATCTTAACTTCCTTTTTCCAGGATTTGGAAGGTGTAAATCTTCTTTTCTGATAGATAAAGGCCACATCAATTCCTCTGTAATCATATGAATTGTAGTGTACGATCCCATAATCGTATTTGGCAATGGCAGGCTCTTTCACAAGATCTTCTATAACCTGGCGGTTCTCCACCTCTATAAGCCCTACAACTGCAGGCGCTGTATTGGTATAAGCGCGCCCAAGTTCTGAGATCACTTAGGCCTCGTTTTCCAATTTTTGCTTATAGACCTTATAAGTATAGTTTTTAGCACTCTTTGGGGTGAATTCTTCAGAACCACCTTGTATCCGCACTACTTTTTTACCTTTAAGGGCTTGGTCATTCCATGGTCCTGCATAATTCTTATCTGTCACTTCCAGATATTTTATAGAATCCAAAGGCACACTGCGGTGGAATGCAGGATTGCTAATGTCTTTTGTCCCATCGATGTAATCTGCAGAACGTACTGTATCCCATAGGTTTTCAACATTTAGAAAACCAACTGTTGCAGCACGCACCTGCCTTTTTTGCTGTGCAAATAAAAGGGAGATTCCCAATATTGCGATGAAGGTAAAACTGTTTTTCATTGTAAAATTGCTAATGCTACAAAAGTAATTTTTTTTACGCTCCTATAAAAACTAATGTGATATGATTTTAACAGCAACTGTTTGCTGATAATAATCGTAATATTGGCTTAAAATAAAAATAAAATGTTAATAAGTGCTAATTTGTAAAAAATTATTTACATTTGCCATCCGCGTATAACGCTCTGTATATTAGAATAAAAAGTAAACAAAACCTATAGATTTATGATTAAAAAATTATCATTAATCTCCTTATTTACAATGCTTCCTGCATCATTTTATTATGCACAGACCACGGTTTTTGCATATCTAAAAGATGCCGACGGAAAACCCGTTGAAAGGGCGCAAGTAGATCTTAAAGGAGAAGGTAATGATGTAACGGCAGACAAGATTGGATATTTCCAGTTTGTTGATCTGAAATCCGGACATTATCAGATTGTAGTAACCAAACCAAACTTTGAACCGAAAACTTTGGAGTTTGACATTACTACCGAGAAAAGAAAAGACTTGGGTGTCATTACACTTTATTCTTCATTAACAGGCGCAGACCAAGGTCTAGCTATTTTGGATAATGGCGATGACGAAGGTAGCGGACAAACTTCCACCGTAGGTTTGCTGCAGTCTTCGCAGAATGTCTTCAACAGGATTGCCAGTTATGATTTAGGGTTCTACTGGTTCAGACCAAGAGGGATTGACGGGAGAACTTCGGAAAATATGATGAATGGTGTTTCTATGGTGAAATCAGATAATGGTAATGTCGATTTTTCCAACTGGGGAGGCCTTAACGAAATTGTAAGGTATCCCGAGATTGCATCCAATCATTCTCCATCCGAATATGCGTTTGGCGGCGCAAGTGGCGTAATTTATAAAAACACAAAAGCCAGCGAATATAGAAAGGGTGTTCAGGCAACTTATTCTATTACCAACAGAAACTACAGACAGCGCGTCTCTTTGAGATATACCACAGGAATGTCTAAAAAAGGCTGGGCTTTTACGGTAATGGGAGCTAAACGATGGGCTGAAGAAGGTATCCAGGAAGGGACTTTCTATGACGCTTATGGTACTTACCTGGGTGTTGAGAAAAAACTGAGCGACAACCATACCATTACTTTTAATGCCTTTGCTTCCCCATCGCGGAGATCTACCGCAAGTCCAAATACTCAGGAAGTATTCGACTTACGAGGTGTTCATTACAATTCCTATTGGGGCTGGCAGAATGGCGAAAAAAGAAGTGAAAGGGTGAAAACCAGCTTCCAACCAATTTTCCAACTTCAGGATTTTTGGAAGATCAACAAAAGGTCTAACTTGTGGACATCTGTTTCTTATCAGTTTGGTAAAGAAAAGGGAGCAAGGCTTGACTGGCAAAATGTACCCAATCCTAACCCGACCTATTACAGAAACTTACCAAGTTATTATGCATCTTTAAACCCCGCTGCTTTGGTTGCAGATCCAAGCAATCCAGGGAATCTTATTACCGCAGTGGATGCTATAGGGCTTTCCACTCAATTGTGGCAAAATGCAGATCCAGCAGTTACTCAGATCAACTGGGACAACCTGTATGCTAAGAACATGAAGCAGCCCCCGGTTACAGCATATGGAGTAACAGGCAACAGGGCATTGTACTACCAGGTAAATGACGTGAGTGATGATAAAATCTGGAATGCCGCAACGCATTATACTTATAACTTTACAGAAACATCCAGGTTCTTACTCAATGTTTCTTATCAAAACTACAGGTCAGAATTATACAGAGAGGTAAAAGATCTACTAGGTGCCGATTTTGCATGGAACAAGGATCCTTTTGCTGCTACAAACAATCCTGGCAAATCAGGTCTTCTTAATGAGGGGGAGGGCAGTGTTGCAAAATATGTAGGGGATAAAATTGGTTATGATTATATCTTTAGAAGACAAGAAGTAAAGGTTAATCCAGGCTTTAAATTCTCTACAGGTAATTTTGATGTTTTTGTTTCTGGTATGTTGGGATACTCCACATCCAGCAGAGAAGGTCTGTTTAAACATTATTTATATGCAGATTCCTTCGGTAAAAGCGCAGACCAAAACTTTTGGAATTATGGGATCAAAGGGCAGGTGCTTTACAAGATTAATGGCCGTAATTTCTTGATCTACAATGGTAGTTTCTTTTCCCAGGCACCATTCTTGGATGATATTTATATCAACCCAAGGCTAAACGCATCAGTAGCACCTAAGTTGAAAAATACGATTGTTAATGCCAATGATTTAAGCTATGTTATCAACTCTCCACTTTACAAAATCAGGGCATCTGTCTTTTTAGTTGATACTCATAATGAGACCAGCGTTCAGCGGTTTTTTGCAGATGGTATTCAGATAGAAGACAACGGTCCTTCCGGTGGCAACGACAGCAATACTGGCGGGCAATATGTACAAAGTGCTTTTGTAACGCAGGTGATGTCTAATGTGGAAAAAAGAAACATGGGTGCCGAACTGGGAGCAGATATCAAGATCTTACCGACATTATCATTCCAGGGTGCAGCCAGCTATGGTCAGTATACCTATAAGAATGATCCCAATGTATATTTTGCATCGGATAATGTAGGGGTGTTTTCTAACGGGCTCTCTTATACCGAGTTTGGTAAATCATACATCAAAAACTACAGACAAGGTGGTACGCCGCAAACAGCATATTCTGCAGGGTTGCGATACAGCTCTCCAAAATATTGGTGGGTAGGAGCCAACTGGAATTATCTGGATAATAACTATTTGGATCCTTCTGCTTTGTTAAGATCAGAGTCTTTTGTGCAGAATGGTCAATCCCATACGCCATTTGCCAATATAGATGAAGGCAGGTTGAGACAACTTTTGGAACCTAACAAGTTACCATCTGCGTACTTCTTTAATGCCAACGTGGGCAAATCCTGGATCTTGGGTAAATATTATGTATTGATCTCTGCAAGTGTTAATAATATCTTAGATAATACCAAATATATTACCGGTGGTTTTGAGCAAACCCGTAATGGTAAGTATGACTCTTTCGGGAAAGATTTTGACAGATCTACAACGTTGTTTGCACCTAAATACTGGTATACGCAAGGACGTTCCTATTTTGTAAACTTACAGGTAAGATTTTAACTTCTAAATAACTAGCAATGAAAATAAATAACTTTTTAAAACTAACATTGGTGTCAGCCGTTATAATGACATCATTCAGCTCGTGTGTCAAGGAAGATGATTGGAACACACCAGAAATCCTTTGCAACAATAGGTTTGATGCAGCAACCACTACAATGGCAGATTTTGCGGCGTTGGCTCCTGCGCTTCCAGATGATAAAACTTACGATGCACCAACTTATAAAGTACCTGCCAATGGGGCACCGGTAATTTTTGACGGATATGTTGTGTCTTCTGATGAAAATGGTAACTTTTATAAAACAATATCTTTCCAGGATAAAAAAGAGAACCCAACAGTGGGGATGCAGATAGAAGTTGATAAGTCATCTAATTATGCAGATTATCCGGTGGGGGCACATATTCGTATCAAGGCCAATGGTCTTGTGCTTGGATGGGATAGGTCTACCCTTAAAATTGGTTCTATAGACAACAGTTATGCTATCGGAAGAATCCCAGGTGTTTTGCTAAATAGGTATGTTTCTGGTGTTTGTAATGGCAATAACAGATTAGATGTGGTACAGCTTGTTCCTACAGTACTGCCAAATCTAGGTAAAGCCTTAGACAAAAAGTATATCAATACCCTTGTGAAAGTGGCTAATGTGCAGTTTGATGAGAGTTTGGTAATTCCTACTCAAAAAACTTTCATAGACTATATCGTGGGTGTTGGATAGGATTCAGATAGAGCTATTGTAGATAAGAATAATAACAGCACCGTAATCAGAAGCTCAGGATATTCCACATTTGGGGCATCATTACTGCCAAAAGGTAGCGGAGATCTTACCTTTGTAGTAAGTAAATTTAAACAAAACTGGCAGATGCTGATCCGAGGCCTTAATGATGTTAATTTCAATAACCCTAGGTTTTCTCCAGGCGTTCCTGATAACCCAGCTGCAACTGCTGTAAAACTTTTTAATGGTTCCGATTTTGAGAGCTGGACTGACTTCTTGAGCAGTGTGAACAGTTTTGGATTGAAATCGTATGCAACACAAGGTGTAGGTCTTGGTTATAATAATACGAATTCTTTACAAATAAAAGGCACACCTACAGGTAACGATTATGTGTTTACTAGTTTGGCAACCAGTGGTTTACCAGCTACACCAAAAAGGATTACTTTTTATATCAAAGGTAAAGCCGCTTCAAAATCACTTTCCTTTAATGTTTACAGGGCAGCAGATAATACCAAGTATTATACATTTAACCTAGGAACTTTTAAAAATGGTGCAATATTAGGTTCTGTTGATGGGCAATCTAACAGTTATACTGGCTCTA
This sequence comes from Epilithonimonas sp., assembly GCF_056329745.1. Taxonomy (NCBI): domain Bacteria; kingdom Pseudomonadati; phylum Bacteroidota; class Flavobacteriia; order Flavobacteriales; family Weeksellaceae; genus Epilithonimonas; species Epilithonimonas sp. The sequence goes on from NZ_JBWEYV010000004.1 coordinate 21,398, forward strand.
TAGATACAGGAGGTGAGTGGAAATTGGTTGAGCTAACGTTATCCGACCTTACCGATATCAACGTAGCAGCAGGTAAAAATATCTTTGCTATCAAAGTTGGTTCTGGTTCGCCTTATGATTTACAAATTGATAATATTACAATTGAATAATTAATCATCTGTAATAATTATAAAAACTCCCGCCAAAAAGCGGGAGTTTTTTTATAGTTACCATCAAAAAAGTTAAGGCTAGGCAAAAACCTCCCCTGCAAAATAATCTTCAAGATCTTGCAGCGTTTCAGGGGATGTGCGGATGTCTTTTACCAGCGTTCCTTTGTTAATCACTACAATTCTGTCACAGACTTCGGTGGTGTGAGCCAAGTCATGGCTGGAAATTAGGAATGTGGACTCCGAACTCTGTGACCAGTTGCGGATCAGGTTTTTCAGTTTGATTTGCGTGGTAGGATCTAGGTTGGCAAACGGCTCATCCAGGATGATGATGGGTGGCGTACCAATCAAAGCACCTACAATGCCCACTTTTTTCATGTTCCCTTTGGAAAGGTCGCGGATATATTTTTTGGCATTTAGGATTTCGCCGTTAAAAAAATCGGTGAAATTTTTCAAGAATTCGTCCACTTCCTGCTTTTTGAGCCCACGCAATTCCCCAAGAAAATAAAAATACTCTTCCGGCGTCAGGTAGCCTATCAGGAAGCTTTCGTCAATAAAAGCACCGACTTTATTTTTCCAGTTTTCGGACTCATTGACCTTTTCGCTATCAATGGAAACGTATCCTGTGGTGGGCTCTATAAGATCGAGGATGAGGCTGAATAAGGTAGTTTTTCCGGCGCCGTTGTTTCCAACCAGGCCAATGGTTTCACCTTTTTGGAAATCAAGGTTTTCTATGCTCAGGACTTTTTTGTTTTCGTAAAGTTTTGAGAGGTTATGGATTGTTATCATTTGATTTAAGAAATTAAAAATGAGAGTTTAGGATTGAGGTAAAAATAAGTTTTTAATCAGATGGATTAGTTGCCTTTAAAAGCTTTGAGGGTAGAATATTTTTCTTTTTTATATATTTTAACGATAAAAGCAAAGAACTTTTCCCTTAGCAGGAAGCCTATTAATCCCAACAAGGCAAGGATGACGACAGCTGCGGAAGTCCCTAGGAATTGTTTGGAAAGGGCAAAAACGGCCATCGGCAAAACCATCTGTGGCAGGATGAGCAATATATTCTTTAAACTGAAATTATTCTTTTTACCCATCGATTTGCTTCTTGAGTTGAGGTCAACCGGGTTTTTGTTAAAGGCTCCGGAGAACAATACAATCTGGGAATTGACGCCAATATTATATAGTCCCGCTGCCAGAAAAGTAAAATAGAGATCCCAGCTTACATACGCATAAGCCACGGCCAGAATCATACTGATAGCCACCGCGCTTACAATCAGCCACCATTTTGCTTTTAAATATTCGATATAGGGCACATTGCGGGTCATCATCAGCGGATAATAAGAACTGTCAAACGATGGCACGCGCTGGCCAAACAAAAACAGGAAACCTCCGGTGACAAATAATCCCATAAAAAACTGCATATATGATGTCCCATAGGTTTTTGAACTGAAGGTCAGCAAGCCGTAAAATAGAAACAAAAAGCTTCCCAATGCAATAGACTGTACCGCTTTGCTCCGTTTGATCATGCGGATGTCATTATTGATAAATGTCCCCAAGACACCGTATTTATCAAGGAAGCGAATGTTTTCGGTCCTCGCAACTTCTTTCTTCATCTCCAAGCCGCGGTCCAGGTAAAAATTCTTTTTGATGAACTGTTTGGTAATGGCGAAACCTGTAACAAGAAGCAAGATGGGAACTACAATTAGCCACCAATGGTGATAAAATAACATCATCATTTTACCCGATAAATGCGAAATCGAAATGATCCCATAATAATCCAACCCACCGGCAATGGCAACCACACCGGCAATTAGCCAGACCACCCAGTCTTTACCATTAAGAAGGATATTGAGGAAATTATTGCACAGGCCGAATAAAATTAAAGCAAATACCCAGGCGATACTGCCGTTTACCGAATGCCCGTTGGACAAAAGAATTCCTAAAAAAGGGATGTAAATAAAAAGGTTTCCCCAAGTGAAAAATGAACCTATGGTTTTGGCAATCAGGTAATTAACAAGGGTACTTTTTCGGATGTTCATCGTCAGAAATGGTTTGATATTCTGCGTGGGCATCTGCTGGAAAAAATACCGTACCAGCAAATCAAAAGTTAACCAGTATACCATAAAACGGCTAATGAAAGGTAACGGGTCTGTATGTAATTGTTTTTTGGTGACGTAATAAGCACCAAATGCTATGAAAACAAACATCGCAAGCATGTAGAGAATCCCGATAATCTGGAAAATCTTCATCACAATATTTGCGGCCAAAGCACTGGAGCGGAAAAAACTTTTGAATTCTAATTTGATAAAGCGTTGCAGCATAGCTAGAGTTTTATTTTTAATGGTCAGTAATAATCAGATTTTACAGTAAAGCTATATATTAAGTTGGTTCTTTGATTAAATTGTTACAATTTTTTTTTGTTTTATTAACAATCTGAATAAAAATTGTGGATGCTTTGCCAGTAACTAAAATAACAATGACTGCTAAAAATTCTATCTTTGCATAATGGCACAGAAGGACACATTATCATCGCTTATACATGGTAATTTTGCGAAGGAATTATCTATATCGGATGGCAAAATGCCACCCAACGCACTGGATTTTGAAAAAATAGTTATTGGTACTTTTCTGATAGACAGAAAAGGGCTGGATCATTCTATAGACCTGCTGACGCCGGATGTTTTTTATGATCCACGGCATCAGACCATTTTTACATCTATACTCAAACTCTACGAGAACAACTCGCCTATAGACCTGATGACGGTCATCCAAGATCTTAAGATAAACGAAAAGCTAAACCTTGCCGGCGGCGACCATTATATTATTGACCTCACCATGGGCGTAAGCTCTTCGGCGCATATCGAGTACCATGTTCGGGTGATATTGGAGAAGTTTATTCTCCGTTCGCTCATCAACGTCTCCGCTAATGTGATAGACAGCTCATACAAAGAAACCACCGATGTTTTCGAACTGCTGGACAAAGCCGAGCAGTCTTTCTTCGAGATTACCAACGGCACCATCAAAAAAGGATTCGATACTGCCAACTCATTGGTAAAAGAAGCCATTGACAAAATCAAATCCCTAAAAGATAAAGAAGGCCTTTCCGGTATCCCGTCTGGCTTTACCGCTTTGGACAAAGAAACCGGAGGTTGGCAAAACTCCGACCTTATCATCATTGCAGCAAGGCCGGCGATGGGTAAAACGGCTTTTATCCTTTCTATGGCCCGGAATATCTGTGTAGATCACCAGATCCCGATGGCACTATTCTCTCTGGAGATGGCCTCGGTACAGTTGATTACCAGGATGATTTCTTCCGAAACGGGGATTTCTTCTGAAAAACTAAGAAAAGGACAGATGGCAGATGAAGAATGGCAGCGCCTCTTCACCAATGTATCTGCGCTGGAGAATGCCCCACTTTATATAGACGAGACGCCATCGCTCTCTATCTTTGACTTCCGCGCCAAGTGCCGCCGTCTTGTGATGCAGCACGGCGTCAAGATTATTATGGTGGATTACCTGCAGCTGATGACGGCCAGTTCCGGGAAAGGGGCCGGCAACCGGGAGCAGGAGATTGCAATGATTTCCCGATCCCTGAAGGCGATTGCAAAGGAACTCAACGTTCCGGTGATTGCACTGTCCCAGCTATCCAGAAGTGTGGAGACAAGGCCGGGGAAACGCCCAATGCTGTCTGACCTTAGGGAATCCGGAGCCATCGAGCAGGATGCGGATATTGTGTCCTTTATATTCCGACCAGAGTATTACAAGATTGCCGTTTGGGATAATGATGAAGAAGGGATGGAAACCAGTACCGAGAACCAGGCAGAGATCATTATTGCCAAGCACAGGAACGGTGCAACGGCCGATGTTAGGCTGGCTTTCCATAAGAACATTGGTAAGTTTGCAGACCTTGGTACCAACTATGACTATACACCATCCAGTTTTGGGCAAAAGGATGAACCGTCCGGGTTTGATAAAATTAATATCACCATAGATCCTGGCGCAGCCTTTGGGATGCCAAGCAATAACCAAGTGTCGGGTTCTGCCATGAATAACGATGATGACGATGATATGCCTTTTTAATTTTTTGATATATGAGAACGACCAAAACAGCTGATTTTTTTATTGAAAAGGCAGATAACTATATCGCAGATATTAATTATTATTTACAAAATGATAGTTTAATTGATTTCCTAGACCGACGTTTATTAGAAGCTGACAAAAAAAATGAATTTAATAATTGCTTGTCTGAAATAAAAGAATTGAAGTTAAAAATTAGATTATTTTTTTCTGAATTTGAAAATGGAAATTTATTTACAAACAATTTAATGAATGATCCAAAAGATGCTCAAGGACTATTATCTATTAGTGAAAAAGATATTTTAAAATCTTACAAAAGAACTTTAGAGTTATTTATTGAACATTTGAAAGAATTCATATTATAAAAATTGAAAATCGAAATCTTTACAGATGGAGCCTGCAGTGGAAATCCCGGGAAGGGCGGATACGGGATCCTAATGCGCGTTCCGGGGAAAAACTATCAGAAAACCTACGCCAAGGGTTTCCGAAAAACCACCAATAACCGTATGGAACTGATGGCTGTGATTGTAGCGCTTAATCAGCTAAAAAGTAATGATAATGAGGTGCATATCTATACGGACAGTAAATATGTCTCCGATGCCATCAATCAAAAATGGATTTTTGGTTGGATAAAACGGGGCTGGAAAAATGTGAAAAACCCCGATCTGTGGCAGGTTTTTTATAAATTATACCAAGTTCACCAGCCTCAATTCCACTGGATAAAAGGCCATGCCGGCCATCCTGAAAACGAGTTGTGCGATCAGCTGGCTGTAGCGGCCGCAAAATCAGAAAACTTGGGGATTGACACTTTTTTTGAAAACCAGAATGATGGCGGGATGTTTTAAGCATTCCAGAAATCGCGGTCTAGGCTTCGGTATTGTATCGCTTCAGAAATATGCTCGCCCTGGATATTTTCAGAAGACTCTAGATCGGCAATGGTTCTTGCCACTTTCAGGATTCTGTCATAAGCCCTTGCAGAGAGATTGAGTTTTAGCATCGCTGCTTTGATGAGCAGTTGTGAGTACTCATCCAGAACACAATATTTTTCAATTTCCTTTGGTCCCATCTGGGCGTTGTAATTAATTTCCAGATCTTTGTATCGCTCAGTCTGTATATTTCTTGCATTAATCACCCTTTCCCTGATGCTGGCACTGCTTTCACCTTTGCGTTTTTCTGCCAACTGCTCATATTCTACCTTAGAAACTTCTATATGAATGTCGATTCTGTCCAATAGTGGGCCGGATAATTTGTTCATATACCGCTGCATTTCCAATGCTGAGGAGGTATTATTGGGATCGTCCGGGAAATAGCCACTTGGGCTGGGATTCATGCTTGCTACCAGCATAAAACTCGCCGGATATTCTATTGTGAATTTTGCTCTTGAGATGGTAACCACGCGATCTTCCAGCGGCTGGCGCATCACTTCCAAAACGGCTCTTTTAAACTCGGGCATCTCGTCGAGAAACAAAACACCATTATGTGCTAGAGAAATCTCACCAGGCTGCGGATAGCTGCCTCCGCCAACTAAGGCAACATCTGAAATGGTATGGTGGGGCGAACGAAAAGGACGGATGGTCATCAATGATGTCTCTGCGCCCATTTTTCCGGCAACGGAATGTATTTTTGTAGTTTCCAGAGCTTCTTTAAGGCTAAGTGGCGGTAGAATGCTGGGCAGCCGTTTTGCAATCATGGTCTTGCCACTGCCTGGAGATCCTATCAGTATAATATTATGTCCGCCGGCAGCCGCTACTTCCATGGCACGTTTTGCGGCTTCCTGCCCTTTGACTTCATCAAAATCAAAAGGGAAATGGTCTATTTTATCCTGAAATTCTTTTCTGGTATCAATCTCAAATTTGTCTAGTTCGGCATCTTTATTAAAGAAGTCAATCACTTGGCGTATATTTTGTACCCCGTAAACATCCAGGTTATTTACGATGGCCGCCTCTCTTGCATTTTGCCTTGGCAGAATGATGCCTTTGTATCCCATTTCGCGCGCTTTGATGGCAATCGGTAAAACACCTTTAATAGGTTGCAAACCGCCGTCTAGGGATAGTTCGCCCATGATTATGTAATCGCCCAGATGTTCGGATTTTATCAAGTCAGATGCTGCCAGAATGCCCAGAGCGATGCTCATATCATAGGCAGAACCTTCCTTCCGCAAATCGGCGGGAGCCATATTGATTGTAATCTTTTTACCCGGAATCTTGAACCCGGAATTTTTGAGGGCTGCTGAAATCCTATAACTGCTTTCTTTGATTGCATTATCCGGAAGACCCACCAAATGGTAGCCCACGCCCTGATCTACATTGACTTCAATAGTGATGATTTGAGCAGATACCCCATGGATGGCTGCTCCCGATACTTTTACCAACATAAGTCACTCGTTATTAGTTCTATAAAAATAAAAAAACTCTTTGATAAATACCAAAGAGTTAATATAATTTTGAAATTATTGAACTAATTACATAAATTTTTGACCATGTTTAAGATTCTTCAAATCCAATACATAGTCTTTGATTAACTGGTCATTGTCTCTTGGACAAATTAATAATGCCTTTTCTGTATCAACAACAATATAGTTTTTGAGACCATCAATTACGGCTGCTTTTTGTTGGTTCTTGATGCGGATTACATTGCCTTTGGCATTATAAGTAAGAATATTCTTGGAATTGATGGCATTGTTTTCATCATTTTTTTCGGCATTGGTATAGACCGATGTCCAAGTACCAAGATCGCTCCATCCAAGGTTGGCCGGGATCACATATACATTCTCTGCTTTTTCCAGGATACCATTGTCTATGGATATTTTACTTACAGTGGGATAGATAAGGTTGATGCATTCTTTCTCAGCATCGCAGTTATAATCGCAGCTGTTAAACTGATTGGTCATCTCCGGAAGGTATTTTTTAAATGCCGAAAGAATACTTTTGGCACTCCATATAAAAATTCCGGCGTTCCAAAGAAAATCTCCAGATTCTATAAAACTTTTAGCGATTTCAAGATTGGGTTTTTCTGTAAAGGTTTTAACCTTAGAAAAAGCCTCGTGTTTTTCGGGTATAAACTGGATATAACCATAACCGGTATCAGGCCTTGTTGGGGTAATGCCCAATGTGATCAGATAGTCATTGTTAGAGGTAAGATTAAATGCCAATTCTACCTTTTCCAGAAAAGTTTTTTCTTTTAGGATCAGATGATCCGCAGGCATCACGATGATATTGGCTTTAGGGTTTTTGTCTGCAATTTTTTTCGCCATGTAGAGGTTGCAGGCGGAGGTATTTTTCATAGCAGGCTCGCCAACAATGTTATCTTGAGGAATCTCAGGTAGCTGCTGATGTGTTAAATCGGCATACTCTTGATTGGTAATTACATAGATGTTCTCCTGAGGGATTAATTGATTAATCCGGTCAAAGGTCTGCTGAATCATCGTTCTTCCCGTACCTAAAATATCATGGAATTGCTTAGGGAATTTTTGGGTGCTCATGGGCCAAAACCGGCTTCCGATGCCACCAGCCATTATGACGCAATAATTATTACTGTTCATTAGTTTCTTTTTTCTCGACTTTAGCCAACGGGCGAAAGAGGTATTTTTTTGAATTGATCAAATTTAGGCAAAGATATAATTTTTTCTTCTTTTCGATCATTCTGTACAGGTCACCTTTATAATAGAACTCATCATTTGATGACAATTGTTCTACAAAAATTGATGATTCATCAGGATCGTCAATATGAAAATACCTTACTAACTCCGGACTTGCCATAAAGTTAGCTTTTGGATTTTTGGCAAACCGAAAGATGATAGGTTGCAAATCAGTAGTATAAATACCAATGCTTTCCAGCAACATCTCGCGGAATATAGATTTCCATTCCTGACCATGTGCGGCTATTCGACCACCAAATTTTTCAAAAGCAATCAGGTGAGCCAATTCGTGCGTGAGGACAAAGAAGAAAAGCTGACGCTCCAGAGTAGAATTGATACTGATTTCGTGTGACTTATCAGGCATTTTCCTATAATCGCCCAATTTGCTGTTCCGCTCTTTGGTAATCCTGATATGAATCTTGTGATCAGCAAACCATTTCGAGAGAAAAGGCTGAGTGTTAACCGGCAAATATTGTTCTAAGATGTTAATGGACATCAATTATTTTAAAGGCTCAAAAATAAGAATTATTGAATATTATCATTCATTAAAGCATGGATTAATATTAATTATTTTCTTAAATTTCGGATAAATTGTGAACCTTGCAAAAGTTATGGTGCTGCTTTATATTACTGCTTTCCTTGTCCTGCAAGGAGAAAAAACCGCAGCATAAAAATGCTTTGGAAGAGCACTCCAATTCGTTCTATAAAAAAGCTTTTCTATTTCTGGACAATAATGAGCAGGACAGTGCTTTTCTCTATCTTAATAAGGCTAAAGATGTTTTTCTGAGACACAATGACAATTTCGGTGTAGGGAAAAGCCTGATGAATATGGCACTTATCCAGGAAAATTATGGCGATAACTACGGCAGTATCGAAACCAGCCTTTTGGCAACCAAATACCTGAATGAGAAAGACCTCACGCAATATTCCATCATTTTTTGTAATTACAACAACCTGGGCATTACCTCCAACAATCTCAAAAATTATAATGATGCCAAAAGGTTTTACAACAAGGCACAGCATTTTATAGCGGATCCGATTGATAAAATGATGCTTCAAAATAATATTGCTATACTCTATCATCAGCAGAAAAAATATCAGGATGCGATAGCCATTTATAAAGAACTAATTGACAGTGTAGGCGTACGCAGCAAATATTATCCACGGCTTTTGCTTAATTACTCAAGGTCCAGATGGTGTTTGGATTCATCCTATAATCCTATTAATAATTATCTTTTAGCTGAAAAACTGAGCAAAAAGTATGATGACGATTGGACAAAAGATGCTGCTTACTCCTACCTTTCAACTTATTATTTGAAAAAAAATAAAGATTCTGCAAAGCTGTACGCGGAAAAGATGCTTGCGCTTTCTAAGAATCTTAATTATCCCGAAGACCAGCTGGAAGCACTTCAAAACCTGGTTAAATTATCAAATACTGAAAAATCTAAAAGCTATTTTGATAATTACATAAGGATCAATGACAGTCTTACTTCGGCAAAAAACCGCGCAAGAAATCAGTTTGCGCTTATCCGTTTTGAAAGTGAAAAAACCAAGGCGGATAATCTGAAACTTCAGAAAGAAAAAGACCTTAATGCCTATCAAGTAACGTTACAAAGAATCATTATCTGGATCATTGTGGTTACAACAGCCATCATTTGCATCATTGCATTTATCCTGATTAAAAAGCGGCGGCAAAAAATATTGATAGAAGCCCGCGAAAAGTTGCAAAAACAGCGGCTAGATTTTTCCAAAAAAGTACATGATGTAGTCGCCAACGGCATCTATGAAGTAATGGTAAGCCTGGAAACCCACACCGATATGCCTAAAGAAAAACTGCTGGACAAGTTGGAGCTGATGTACGAAAAATCAAGGGATTTGTCTTATAATCAGCAGGATAATGAACCTTTTAACGAAAAGATCACGGGTTTAATTCATACTTTTGATACTGCCGAAACACAAATTATAATCATTGGTAACGATTTTGATTTCTGGGAAGGTTTTTGTAACGAAGTTAAAGACAGTCTGTTACAGGTCATCCGTGAACTGCTGGTAAATATGAAGAAACATAGCCATGCAAAACAGGTCATTCTTAAGTTTTCCAAATCAGGTAAAGCTTATGAAATCAGTTACCGGGACAATGGCGTTGGGCTACCACAAGATTTTGAGGGAAACAATGGATTTACGAATATGAAATCCCGGTTGCAAAGTTTTGGGGCAGTAATGATTTTTCCCTCGGTAGAGCAGGGGACGCTCATTAATATAGAGTGGAATACAAATCTAGACAGAGCAATAATTAATAATTAATCATCATTATGTTTAGCAAAGTTTTGGTTGCGGAAGACCATGAGAGTAGTAATTTTTCTGTGTACAAAGTGCTAGAAGAGTGTGGAATCTATGGTGCAGATCAGGTTTATTATTGTGATGAAGCATTGAGTTGGATGAAAAAGTCTTTAGCTACAAATAATCCTTACCAGCTTTTGATTACCGATCTTTCTTTTGAGGATGATGAGCATCACCAAATCATCACTGATGGTCGCGAACTTATCCGTTGCTGTAAAGAAGTTTTGCCGGATCTTAAAATCATTGTTTTTTCCGGGGAGAGCAGGGCGGGTGTTATTGATATGCTTTTCAAAGAATTTGGTATTAATGCTTATGTCAAAAAGGCGAGGCTGGATTCTAAAGAATTGAAAAAGGCTATAAATGCTGTTTTTGGAGGAGAGGATTATCTATCGCAGAACCTCAAATTGCCAGTGAAAGGTGTCAACACTTTGGAATTCAGCAATTATGATGTCATGATTTTGCAACATTTATCGCAAGGAATCTTGCAGAAAAATATTCCTGAAGTTTTTCAAAAACTTGGTATTTGTCCCAATAGTTTGAGCAGTATAGAGAAGAGAATCAATAACTTAAAAGAATTGCTGGATGTCAAAAGCAATGAGCAGTTAATTGCACGATGCAAAGATTTAGGAATAATTTAAATTATTTTTCCATTTTACGGTTTCCCGTAAGGAAATGTGGTTTTTGCTTTATAATTTTGCAATCAGATTAATAACCGTAAAGACCAAGTTAAGAATAAATTCATTCGTAGAATGGCCCGAAGATCATCTTCGGGCTATTTTATTTTCTTACCATTTCTGTATGAGGGAGATTATCTTCCAGGTATTTTTTACCGGTGTCGCAAAATCCAAACTCGGAATAGAACCGGATAAGATAATCCTGTGCAGAAATCCTAATTTCAGTGGTTTTAAGGCGGTTTTCTATAATCTGAATAGCGTAAGAAATCATCTGCCTGCCCATTCCTGTGCCTCTGGCTTTTTGAGTAGTGAGAACCCGCCCAATACTGGTTTCAGGGTATTTAATTCCTTTGTCAAAAATTCGGCAATAAGCCCAAACCTCACCTTCTTTTTCTGCCCAGAGATGGATAGCCTTTTGGTCATAATCATCAAGGTCAGGATAAGGACAATTTTGTTCTACTACAAAAACATCCACCCGGGCCTTGATAATCTCATACAGCTCTGCCGTAGTTAATTCATTGAAAGTTTTGACTTTCCAGATCGTATCAGTCATCAAAACGGACTTTGTTTTTAGTCAAAAAATCATTGGTCTTTTGGATAAAATCCAAGATGAGGTCGCCTCCTTCCTTTTTCTCTGCCGAAGTGATGTAAAGATCCGGTAATTCCTCCCAACTCTGTAACAATTCATTTTTATAGGCAGCCACATTTTTCTCCGCAGCGCCAGGCTTAAGTTTATCAGCTTTAGTAAATACGATGGAAAACGGAACGCCGCTCTCGCCACACCATTGCATGAATTCGAGATCAATTTTCTGAGGTGTATGGCGGATATCTACCAGCACAAACAGGTTGACAAGGTTTTTTCTATTGAGGATATAGTTGGTGATCAATTTCTCAAAATCCTTTCTGATGCTTTTTGAAACCTTGGCATAGCCGTAACCTGGCAAATCTGTAAGATACCAGTTTTCATTAACGATGAAGTGATTGATAAGTTGGGTTTTACCTGGTGTTTGAGACGTTTTCGCAAGGTCTTTGTGGTTCATCATGGCATTGATGAGAGAGGATTTTCCCACATTGGACCGACCAATGAAAGCATATTCCGGCAAAGTTGGTTCCGGGCAATCCTGCCATTTTTGACTGCTTTTTACAAATTCCGCTGTTTTAATCTGCATATCTTTAGAATTAAGAATCAAATTAATTTTCATCAAAAATCCGATTTCATAATGGTTTTATAATTTTTATTATGGATTAACAGAGATTTTACATGACCTTTTGGAGCCATTTGTACAAAATCTCATTAAAATCATCCGGCTTTTCCATCATGGCTGCATGGCCACATTTGTCGATCCAGTGCAACTCGGAGTTGGGGATGTATTTGTGCATATCTTCTGCAACTTCTGGAGGTGTCACATTATCCTGTTTTCCCCAGATGATGCATGTTGGGCAAGTAATTTTTGGCAAATCTGCCAACATGTTGTGCTTGATGGCACTCCTTGCAAGCATCACGGTTTTGATACCTTTCATACGGTCATTCACCACACCAAAAACTTCGTCCACAAGTTCGTCTGTAGCTACATCAGGGTTATAAAAAACGTCTTGCGTTTTTCTCTTGATATATTCTTTGTCGCTTTTTCTTGGGAAACTGTCCCCAAAAGTTCTTTCATACAAGCCAGAACTTCCTGTCAAAACAAGATTTCTAACCAGTTCTGGTCTAGTTGTGGTAAGGATCAGTCCTATATGTCCGCCCATCGAGTTACCCACAATAGTTACCGGTTTCCCAATAACATCGTTGATAAACTTAGCAACGAATTTTGAAATGGATGCTAAATTAGTATTGAGAATAGGAAGGTCGTAGATTGGTAATTGCGGGACAAAAACCTGAAAACCTTTGTCCGAAAAAAAGTCAATCATTTTATCGAAGTTACTCAAACCACCCATTAATCCGTGCAAAAGCACCATTGGGTGACCTTCACCTGCTTCCACGTAGGTGTACTTCTTATTTTTCTTAGTTTTAAAAATCATAGTGCTTTATCGATAGCCCGCCAAAAATACGAATAAAACATTAATTTTTGTGCCAAGCTGTGTGAATCTGTATTTAAATTATTCAGTGACAGATTTCAGTTCTGCAATCCTGTTGATAATTGGCAGGGCAAAGATGCCGCTGGTCCGCAGGTATTGTTCGTAGAAGAATTTTGCTTTTTTGGCAAAATCAAGATTATTCTCGGTCCGATAGTGGAACATAAAGACATTACCGAGCATCTCGTAATAATCTGCATGGTCTTTTGGTTCTCTCTGTTTCACCATATCATCAATTTCTTCTACAGACTTTTTTGACAATTCTGCAAAATCAATTTTGAAGATATCTTTCATCAACGAGTCAAAATCCAGCTCTTTTTGCATAAGGCTTTCCTCAGGTTTTCCCAGGAGTAGTTTTTCCAAAGCCTGTGACAATTGCCTTATTAATCTTAATGTAAAATCTTTATCTTGAATCATTAGTAATTGTGTTAATATTCCAAACGTGCTGTACCACTTTGTGGAATTCTATTTTTTGTGAACACTTTAGCAAAATCTTATCCAAAGAACAAATAGGCCAAAATGATGGACGTAATGACACCCACCAGGTCTGCCAAAAGCATACAGCCCACGGTGTAACGCGTGTTTTTAATACCGACGGCGCCAAAATAAACGGCAATAACGTAAAAGGTAGTGTCTGAACTGCCCTGTAAAATAGCCGATAATTTCCCTGCAAAACTGTCTGCACCAAAGGTTTTCATCGTGTCCACCATCATTCCACGTGCTCCTGAACCTGATAGTGGTTTTATTAATGCGGTTGGTAATCCATCAACAAATCTAGTATCTAAATGCGATGCGCTGGCAACCCATTTCATGCCGTCTATAATCACATCAAAAACGCCGCTTGTTCTTAGTAATGATATTGCAATCAGCATCCCCACAAGATACGGGATAATCTTGACACAGACATTGAAGCCTTCTTTGGCGCCATCTATAAAAGCGTCAAAAATGTTGATTTTTTTATAAATAGCTCCGGCTACAATCGCAAAAAATATCAGTAGGATAATGCCGTTGCTCATCACTTTACTGAAATTATCCAATTCGTCTTTGCTCAGCTGAACCAGGTAAATGACCAATAATGCAATAATGGCAGATATTCCACCCACATAAGCCAGCACTACCGGCTGAAAAAGGTTGATCTTTTGCCGAACCGAAACAATTGTCATGGCAGCCAGGGTTGCACAAAATGTCGCAATCATGCAGGGTAAAAAGATGTCTGTGGGCGTTGCAGATCCCATAGATGACCGGATAGCGATGATAGAAACCGGAATCAAAGTCAGTCCGCTGGCATGCAGGCAGAGGAACATGATTTGTGCATTGCTGGCTTTATCTTTATTAGGATTCAGTGTTTGGAGGCTTTCCATCGCTTTTAGTCCGAACGGTGTTGCCGCATTATCAAGGCCTAGCAGATTGGCGCTGAAATTCAGCATCATATGTCCGAAAGAAGGGTGGTTTTTTGGGATTTCCGGAAAGAGTTTTGAGAAAAAAGGCTGAATCATCCGGCTTAGGAAATTGATGCCGCCGGCTTTTTCTGCAATGCTCATGAAGCCCATAAAAAGAGCCATGATGCCAATCAGCTTTAGGCAAATATTTACAGCTGTTTCACTGGTGCCAATCACGCCATCGGTCTCTTGAACTCTATAGGTATACACATTTTGCAAAGAATCCATTTTGTAATGGATGTGATTATCTTCCAATTCGGGATTCTTGGTCAATGACTGTTGTAAATCCGGCGAAATCTGCGCTAATGGCTGAGTCCCAATCTGAACAGTGTCGCCACCTTTACCGACCACCATGTCGTTAAAAATCTGACCATAATTATCAGAACTTAAATATTTTACAGATGCAACAACGATTGCAATAATTATAAAGGCGGACCAAATCCTGCTTAAAACCATTCTGACAATTAATTTTCAGTAAATGTATGAAAAAAGCAAAAAAATGATGTCGTTTTTAAAGGGAAGATAACGGACAAAGACAGAAATCGATTACTATTTTGATTCCCTTTCAAGAATGGCTTTGTTGATTTGATGAATCAGTTCCGGGCCTTCGTAGATAAAACCGGTGTAAAGCTGAACCAGGCTTGCGCCAGCATCCAGTTTATCCAAAGCATCCTGAGCGGAATGGATTCCACCCACTCCAATAATTGGAAAGGCTTTTCCACTTTTTTCTGATAAAAAACGGATAACTTCTGTAGAACGCTTTGTTAGAGGTTTTCCCGAAAGACCTCCGGTTTCAGTTCTTTTTTCTGAGACCAGACTGTCTCTTGACAAAGTTGTGTTCGTAGCAATAACGCCAGCAATTTTGGTTTCTTTAACAATGTCGATAATGTCGAGAAGCTGATCATTGGATAAGTCGGGCGCAATTTTAAGGAGGATTGGTTTGCTTTTAGGCTTTTGCAGGTTGAGTTGCTGTAGTTCTCCTAAAAGTTTCGTTAAAGGTTCTTTTTCCTGCAAGGCCCTCAAATTAGGAGTATTGGGCGAACTGACATTGACTACGAAATAATCGACGTAAGGAAATAATTTCTCGAAACAGATGATGTAATCGTTAATAGCTTCATCATTAGGTGTGATTTTGTTTTTCCCGATATTCCCACCAATCAGCACATTTTTATTGCTTTTAAGCCTTTCCACTGCCGCATCTACGCCACCGTTATTGAACCCCATTCTGTTGATAATTGCAGAATCTTCCTTTAAACGAAATAATCTTTTTTTATCATTTCCCGGTTGTGCTTTCGGTGTCAAAGTTCCAATTTCTATAAACCCGAAACCAAGCTGGGATAATTCATTGAATAATTTTGCATCCTTATCAAAACCAGCCGCTAATCCCACAGGGTTTTTAAACTTCAGTCCAAAAACTTCACGCTCAAGACGCGTGTCTTCAATGGGTTTTGGTAAAAATAATTTGGCAAGAAATCCAAAATTCTTCAGGACAGAAAATGTAAAATGATGAACTTCTTCGGGATCAAATTTGAAAAGTAGCGGGCGGATGAAGCTTTTGTACATTGGAGAAAAGTTTAGCAAAAATAGCGATATTTAATGGATAATAATGTGATTTGCCAATCTCTTTTAATGCACGTTAACACCAAATAGATGCCCGATCAATGCAGAAACAAACATGGCTACAGTTCCCCAAAAGCAAATTCTTAGCATTCCTTTCCCAATATTGGATCCACCTGTTTTTGCAGCAATGGCACCCAAAAACATCAGAAAAATAATAGAAAAACCATATTGCATGTAAACCATATCTGTAACAGGAGCAAAGATAGCGACCAAAAGTGGCAGTGCTGCGCCAGACAGAAAAGAAAAAAATGAGGCAACTGCCGCCTGCAACGGTTTTGCCACGGTAATCTCACTAATGCCTAACTCATCTTTGGCGTGAGCATCCAACGCATCATGGTCAGACAGTTCTTTAGCGACCAACAGAGCCGTTTCTTTGGAAACGCCTCGCTTCTCATATATTTTTGCCAACTCCAGCAACTCCTGTTCGGGCATCTCTTCCAGTTCTTTTTTTTCTCTTTGGATATCGGCACTTTCTGTATCTGCTTGTGAACTAACGGAGACATATTCCCCAGCAGCCATAGACATTGCACCGGCAATTGTACCGGCAAGCGCAGCCAAAAAAATAGAATGGCGCGTGGGATCTGCTGCGGCAACGCCAATCACGATGCTGGTGGTAGACAAAAGGCCATCATTAGCTCCCAGTACGGCAGCCCTCAGCCAGCCAACGCGATTAACGTAATGTTTTTCTAGTGGGTGTTTCATAGTGGAAACAAAGATAAGATATTGTTATTTTTTTGGATTCTTAATAAGGTTTTTGGTATTGGTTTATTCTGGAAGTGATTGGGTTGAATAGTTTTTAATACAACATTCCATTTGAACATAATGGGTTATCAATCCTTATTGAAAATCAATGTAAAATTTCCTACTTTTGCACATCAATTCAACACAATATGGCAAAGCAAGAAGATGTTTTCAAAAAAGTGGTTTCCCACGCAAAAGAGTATGGTTTTATTTTTCCAAGTTCTGAGATCTATGACGGTCTTTCGGCAATCTATGATTACGGGCAAAATGGTGCCGAACTGAAAAATAACATCAAGCAATACTGGTGGAAAGCCATGGTGCAGCTGAACGAAAATATCGTAGGGATAGATTCTGCGATCTTTATGCACCCAACTATTTGGAAAGCTTCTGGACACGTGGATGCGTTCAACGACCCGTTGATTGACAACAAAGATTCTAAAAAACGTTTCCGTGCTGATGTTTTGGTGGAAGATTACTGCGCCAAAATAGAAGACAAGGAAAATAAGGAAATAGAAAAAGCAGCCAAGCGTTTTGGTGATGCTTTTGACAAAGCCCAGTTTGAAGCCACCAACCCAAAAATCCTGGAATACCGGGAAAAAAGAGCGGCCATTATTTCAAGACTGGCAAAATCTCTTGAAAAAGAAGACCTTGCAGACGTTAAAGCCTTAATTGAAGAATTGGAAATTGCAGATCCTGAAACCGGTTCTAAAAACTGGACGGAAGTGAGACAATTCAACCTGATGTTCGGGACCAAATTGGGGGCTTCCGCAGATTCTGCGACAGATCTTTACCTAAGACCGGAGACAGCTCAAGGTATTTTTGTGAATTATCTTAATGTTCAGAAAACATCAAGGCATAAATTGCCTTTCGGGATTGCTCAGATTGGTAAAGCCTTTAGAAATGAGATTGTTGCGAGACAATTTATCTTCAGAATGAGGGAGTTTGAACAGATGGAAATGCAATATTTCGTTCCACCGGGAACCGAATTGGAATTCTATGAAAACTGGAAAAAAACACGTCTCAATTGGCATCTGGCACTTGGTTTGGGACAAGAGAATTATCGTTT
Source organism: Epilithonimonas sp. (assembly GCF_056329745.1). Classification (NCBI taxonomy): domain Bacteria; kingdom Pseudomonadati; phylum Bacteroidota; class Flavobacteriia; order Flavobacteriales; family Weeksellaceae; genus Epilithonimonas; species Epilithonimonas sp. The sequence goes on from NZ_JBWEYV010000004.1 coordinate 39,208, forward strand.
TCATGATCATGATAAGTTGGCACATTATGCCAACGCTGCTGCGGACATCGAGTTTAATTTTCCATTTGGTTTCAAAGAATTGGAAGGAATCCACAGTAGAACGGACTTTGACCTTTCTGCTCACGAGAAATTCTCAGGTAGAAAAATCCAGTATTTTGACCCAGAGAGAAACGAAAATTATACGCCTTACGTGGTAGAAACGTCGGTTGGGCTAGACAGGTTATTCCTTGCGATTTTCTCACATTGCCTGAAAGATGAGGTTTTGGAAGACGGTTCCGAAAGAACTGTTCTCAATTTGCCACCCGCCTTGGCGCCAGTAAAAGCAGCCATTTTACCATTGGTTAAAAAAGATGGCTTGCCAGAATTTGCGGATAAGATTTTCAATGATCTGAAGTATGATTTCAATATTATTTTCGAAGAAAAAGACAGTATTGGTAAACGTTACAGAAGACAGGATGCTATTGGAACGCCTTTCTGTATCACTGTAGATCACGATTCTTTGAATGATAATACAGTTACCATCAGATACAGGGACACCATGCAGCAGGAACGGGTTCCGGTCGCTGAGCTGAGAAGGATCATTGATGAGAAGGTGAATTTTAAGACTTTGCTTTCTAAAATTTAAAATAAAGTCTACTTTATATAAACAAATCCCGATTTTTATAATCGGGATTTTTATTTTAATCTTTTATCTTAACTAAATGAATTACATTGTTACCCTGAGAAATCAATAAAGAATCGGCGGTGGCTTCCGCAGAAATACTGTTTCTTTCATACAATTCGCCTTTGGCTGTTGTCTTTAGAAAATCCAACACAAATTTGTGATTATTAGCTTCTATAGTGATAAGTTTTGACTTCCCGTCATTGGTGAAAGTAGCTTTGGCGCGGCTTCCGTCAATGGCTTTGTAAGGATAGGATACGCTGCTGGTTTTTTTACCGTCCACCTCTTTTTCAGACATTGTGGTGGTGGCACTGTCTATTTTACCATTGTTATCAACCACTTCGGTTTCTGTGGAAAATGTTTGGTTGACCATTTTGCTTTCTTCATTTTTTTTGCATGAGAAACTAATCACAGAAAGAAGAACAGAAGCGGAGAAAATATATTTTTTCATAATTTTATTTTAACTAATTGGGAAACTTTATATCAAATTGTTGTCCAAATTAAAAATCCTGAAAACTATTTTTCAGGATTTTATATTGGGAGTGAAGTATTTATTTTTTCAAAGATTTGATTCCCATTTCATAAAGTGCAAAGCTCAGGAGATCGGCATTTTCGCCAATGACTTGTTCTGTAGAACGTCCTGCGCCGTGCCCTGCGTTTTTCTCGATTCTCAACAGAATTGGATTGTTGCAAGCCTGTTTTTCCTGCAACTCAGCCCCGAATTTGAAAGAATGCGCCGGCACTACACGGTCGTCATGATCACTGGTGATAATCATGGTAGATGGGTAACAGGTTCCGGCTTTTACATTGTGGACAGGAGAATAAGATTTGAGGTATTCAAACATCTCTTTGTTGTCTTCCGCCGTTCCGTAATCATAAGACCAGCCCGCTCCGGCCGTAAACTTGTTATACCTCAGCATATCCAAAACGCCAACACCGGGGAAAGCTACTTTTGCCAAATCTGGGCGCATTGTCATCGTTGCGCCAACCAAAAGACCGCCGTTGGAACGGCCGGAAAGTGCCATATAATCTTTGGACGTGTAACCTTTTGCCTGCAAGTATTCTCCGGCAGCAATGAAGTCATCAAAGACATTTTTCTTTTGCTGTTTGGTTCCCGCGTCATGCCATTTTTTACCATACTCGCCACCACCACGGATGTTTGGGACTGCATAGATGCCGCCATTTTCCATCCAGATGGCATTCACAACAGAGAAAGAAGGCTGAAGGCTGATGTTGAAACCGCCGTAAGAATAAAGGATCGTTGGGTTTTTCCCATCCAGCTTGGTGCCTTTTTTATAGTTAATCATCATCGGGATTTTGGTTCCATCTTTTGAGGTATAAAAAACCTGCTCGGAAACATAATCATCCGGATTAAATTTGACATTCGGTTTCTGATAAACTTCGGATTTTCCCGAGTCTACATTATATTTGTAAATAGTTCCCGGGGTAATATAATTGGTGAATGAATAATAGATATCCTTTTCTTCTTTTTTACCACCAAATCCGGATACGGTGCCTTTTCCGGGCAATGCAATTTCACGGATTACTTTTCCTGTTTTGTCAAATTGCTTGACCAGGCTGATGGCATCCTTCATATACTTACCGAAAAAGTAGCCGCCGGCTTCGGAAATGCTGAGAACATTGTCCGTTTCCGGGATGACATTTTTCCAGTTTTCCGGGCTCGGGTTTTTGAAGCTGGTTTTTACCAAACGCATATTAGGAGCGTCTTTATCGGTAAAGATAAATAAGTCGTCACCTTCTGTGTCTACCACATCGGCATTGATGTCAAAACCTTTATTAATCTGGACAAAATCGCCACCATTTTTGAGGTCTTTAACGTAGAGTTCATTCCCGTTGGTAGCATTGGCAGCAGAGATAATCAGGAATCGCTGATCTTCGGAAACGCCTGCGGACAGGTATCTCCTTGGTGTTTTTTCACCTCCGAAAATCAATTGGTCTTCGGTCTGTTTTGTCCCCAGTTTGTGAAAATAAACTTTGTGCTTATCGGTCATTCCGGAAAGTACCGTTCCTTCTTTCGGTTTATCATAGCTGGAGTAGTAGAAGCCTTCATCGCCTCTCCAGGAAATACCACTGAATTTTACATCAACCAGCGTTTCATCAATTTTTTTCTTAGAAATAGCATCAATAATAATGATTTTGTTCCAGTCGCTTCCGCCTTCTGAGATGGAGTAAGCCGCAAGAGTCCCTTTTTTATTAAATGACAGGTTGGAAAGTGATGTTGTACCTTTGTCAGAAAAGGTGTTTGGATCTAGGAAAACCTCGATATTTCTGGTTTTGTTATTGGTTCTGTAAAGCACAGATTGCGCCTGCAAACCATTGTTTTTATAATAGTAGGTATAATTACCTTCTTTAAAGGGCGCTCCTATTTTCTCGTAATTCCAGATATCTCTCAACTGATTTTTGATCGATTCCCGAAACGGAATTTTTGAGAGGTAGTTTTGGCTGTACGCAACTTCTTCGTCCACCCATTTTTTAGTGGCTTGGGAGTCGTTCTCCAAATCGCGGAAAGGGTCTTCCACGGATGTCCCGAAATAGGTGTCGGTCTGGTTTCCTTTTTTGACTTTAGGATAATTGGTTTTTGTCATGGTTTGGGCATTGGAGCTCATATAGAAAACAACGGCCGCAGCAGTAAAAATTGAAGTTAGTTTCATACTAATATTGATTCTACCCAAAATTAATAAAAAATCCCGCGCGAGAGGCGTGGGATACAAACTATTTATATTCTATTTCTGACTGAGGAAATATTGCGCTTCTGCTTTTCCCCAATTAGGATCCAAGGTCGTTTTAGGTTTATAATTATTGAACTGGTCTATAGCTTTTTTAAACAGCTCTAGTCCTTTTGTTTTGCTACCACCAAACTGTTCGGGCGTATAGTAAGCATCTTCTGCCTGCAATATGGTGATTCGTGGATTGCTTGGGTCTAATTCCTGGGCTTTTTCCAAAGCCTGCTGCGCAATTGGCGACTCCTGCATGTAACGGGACATAGGATCTACCATCATACGTAGGCCGCTGGTCATTTTTTTCAGGATAAAAAGTTCTGCATTATTGGGGCTCAGAGCTTCTGCTTTTGCAATGTAACGCTCTGCATCCGCTGCCACAGGGTCTAATTCTGTTGTTTTGCCGCTCCGCATCAGAAGTCTTCCTTTGCGGATATTGGCTAGGGCTGCATAATAGTAAGGGAGCCATTGTGAGTTTTCTTTGGTCCCGATTCTGTCGAAGTCATTGGCGAGGGCTGTAAAATCTTCAGGTGTTTTTTGGTCTTCTACTTTAGCAATTTTTTCGGTCATTACTTTTTCATAGGAATTTTGTGCAAATGTGACTATTCCTACAAATGAGAAGATTAGGGGAAACAATAATTTTTTCATATAGCAAGTTTTAATTGGTTTATAAGCCAAAGATATTACAGTGCTTATCTGAACAAAATTTTATTCTCCTGAATGGTCGTTTTTATCTCCTGAATGGCAATTTTTACAAAAAGGCTTATTCTAAATACATCAAAATATCACTGTTGGTTTTTTGATCTAATGAAGTTATTAGAACCGCTTCTTCTGTCTTTTTCTGTAATTCTTTAATAAAAAAACTACTCTCGAAAAACTGCCTGTGGACTCCTGGCAAAAGACTCATGAAATAATCCATGCCCACCTTATTGTTATGGAGGTCCATCTTGGTTTCAAGAGGTTCGTTCGGGAATAGTTCCTCATGCATTTTGGTGAGTTTTTGGCACCATTTCAAGGATTTTTCAGGGGACGATACTTTGCAGAAGTACATCATAATCAGGCAACACCAATAAGCATGGCGGAAAGCGTTGCCTCTTCCGTTATTGGAATTACTTTTTGGATATAATTCGCGGGCTTTTGCAAATGCTTTAAAGCTGGCGTAAGTGTACAGTGTAGCAAACAATGGATGAAGTATGCCAATAGACAGCACTCTCACCAATTTTGTGAAAGTGAGTGTTCGCAGCGTCCGAAAAAATATGCCTATAAATCTCATAAAAAAACTCTCTCAGATTTGAGAGAGTAACTTTTTTTTTAATAAAATTAGTGATATTCGTGTACCAATAATTTTACAATCCTGCCAATTGATTTTTTGATGTCTGTTCTTTTTACAATAAAATCGACGAAGCCTTTTTCCTGTAAAAATTCTGAAGTTTGGAAACCTTCCGGCAAATCTTTACCGATTGTTTCGCGGATCACCCTAGGTCCCGCAAATCCTATAAGCGCGCCAGGCTCGGCAATAATTACATCGGCCGTCATGGCAAAAGATGCCGTAATGCCACCAAAAGTAGGATCTGTAAGGTAGGCGATGTATGGCAAACCTGCATCAGAAAGCTGTACCAGCTTGGCTTGCACCTTAGCCAGCTGCATGAGCGAGTAAGCTGCTTCCTGCATCCTGGCACCTCCGGACTGGCAGATAATCATATAAGGTAACTTATTTTTGATAGCATAATCTATTGCTCTTTTGATTTTTTCACCCATCACAGATCCTAATGATCCTCCAATAAATGCAAAATCCATACAAGAAACTACCATATCTACACCGTCAATTTTTCCGGTAGCGTTTCGGATTGAGTCGGTGAGTTTGGTTTTTGCCTTCACTTCCTTTAGACGGTCTGTGTAGGATTTAGTATCCTTAAATTTCAGGATATCGATGCTTTCTACATTGGCGTCTAATTCCGTAAATTTATGATCATCAAAGAGCATGTCAAAATACTCGCGGCTGCCAATCCTGACATGGAAACCATCCTCCGGCGATACAAAATTGTTGGCGCGGAGTTCTTCTGCTTCAATAATTTTGCCGGTAGGTGTCTTATGCCAGAGACCTTTGGGAACATCCTTTTTGTCTTCTGTAGAAGTTGTGATATTTTGGGTTTTCCTTTTAAACCAATCAAATGCCATAATCTGTTATTGATAAATGATAAATGATAATTGATGAACAAATGATTGGGTATCATTTATAAATCATCAATTATCATTTATAAATTAAAGTGTATTAATATTGTTCAGGTCTTCAAAAGCCTGTGTCAATCGTTTGATATACGTTTCTTCGCCTTTTCTCAACCAAACTCTTGGGTCGTAGAATTTTTTGTTTGGCGCATCAGCTCCGGTAGGGTTACCAATCTGATGTCTTAGGTAATCGATCTTTTCATTCATATAATCTCTTATACCTTCTGTATAACCAAATTGCAAATCGGTATCGATGTTCATTTTCACTACACCATAACCGATAGCTTCTCTGATTTCAAGCAAAGTAGAACCAGATCCACCATGGAAAACGAAGTTAACCGGCTTGTCAGCAGTTCCAAATTTTTCCTGAACATATTTTTGAGAATTGTCAAGGATTTTTGGTGTAAGCTGTACGTTACCTGGTTTATAAACGCCATGCACATTCCCGAATGCCGCAGCAATTGTAAAGTTAGGAGAAACCGCTTTAAGAGTTTCATAAGTCAATGCCACATCTTCTGGCTGTGTGTATAATAGGGAGTTATCTACGCTGGAGTTGTCTACACCGTCTTCCTCACCTCCTGTAACACCAATTTCTACTTCCAGAGTCATGTCCATCTTAGCCATTCTTTCAAAATATTTGGAAGATATTTCAAGGTTTTCTTCCAAAGGCTCTTCAGAAAGATCCAACATGTGAGAAGAGAAAAGCGGCTTACCTGTTAGCTTATAATGAGCTTCGCTGGCATCCAAAAGTCCGTCTACCCAAGGCAATAGTTTTTTTGCACAGTGGTCTGTATGCAATATAACAGTAGCACCGTAAGCTTCTGCCAATGTGTGGATATGTTTTGCGCCGGCAACAGCACCCAAGATAGATGCTTTTTGACCATCATTGCTAAGGCCTTTTCCTGCATTAAACGCAGCGCCACCATTAGAAAACTGGATAATAACTGGTGCATTAAGTTTTGCAGCAGTTTCCAAAGTTGCATTGATATTGCTGGATCCTACTACATTGGCAGCAGGAAGTGCAAATTGCTTCTCCTTGGCATATTCAAATATCTCTGTGACTTGGGAACCAGTGGCAACTCCGGCCGGAAATTTTCTGCTCATGTTGATGATTTTTTATTTTTTTGGATTGTAAAGTTACTAAATTATTAATAATTATATTTTCTATGTTGATAGTGGCTGTTAAGGATCATATAGCAATAATTAATTCCGTTTGTCATTTCCCCAAAGGAGTTTTTCGCGGATGGTCTCGTAGAAACTAAAATTCTTTGGTTTGATAAGGAAGAGTGAGAAACTTGCTTTTTCTATCACAATCTCGTTTCCCACCTGCATGTGGTACAGCCTAGAGTCTAGTGCCAGTGTAAATTCTTCTACCCGGCTTTTGACGGTAAGTTTAATTTTGGAGTCATCTTTAACGATCAACGGCCTTACATTAAGGTTGTGTGGCGCAATTGGCGTAATGACAAAGTTATCGTTGCTGGGTGATATAATGGGTCCGCCACAACTCAAAGAGTAAGCCGTAGAGCCTGTAGGTGTGGAAATAATCAAGCCGTCTCCCCAGAAAACATTTAGGAAATCATCATTAATATAAGACTCCACCGTAATCATAGATGTGGTTTCTTTTCTGGAAAGACTGACGTCGTTCAGGGCAAAAGGAAAATCGATGGCTGCATCATTATTGGTGGTGATTTGGATAACAGATCGTTTACTGATATTATAATTAGTGCCGGAAATGATGGAATCCAATTCCCCAAAAATCTCATCTTTCCTAAAATTGGCAAGAAAGCCCAACCTGCCCGTATTCACCCCGATAATAGGAATCTCCAGATCTTGGATAAACGTGAGCGCATTCAGGATTGTCCCGTCGCCACCAAAGCTGAAAACGATGCTCACTTCTTTTTCTCTAAGTTCTTCTTTCCCGGAAAAAGTATCGAATTCCTTAGCAAACTTAAGGCGCTCGGCCATTGCTGCATGCAGGACAACATCCACATCTCTAAGTGCCAGCTCAGAAATAAACTTGTTGAGATACAGGAATGTATCCAGGTCTTTTTTTTGAGAATAGATCGCTGCCTTCATATCTTAGATCTCCAGAAATTTTTGGAAAAAACCAAAACGGTCTTTCATCAGTTCATCTTTCTCGTCATCATAATGTTTGCTGACCACTGTATAGCCGTAGCGCTCAAAGGTTTCGTCGATAGAACTTAGGTTTTCGTTGCTTATTTTGAGCGTAATTTCTATCGCATCTTCTTTGATAGAATTGATAAACATCCCATAGATCTTGGCATTATTACTTTCCACAATCTGCGAAATCTCCGTCATAGAATAATGTGTGCCGCTGGTTTGAACCGTGAGTATCGCACCATTTTCCGAAAACAGTGGATATTTTGAAAACTCGTTAAAAATATCGTCGCAGGAGATGTATCCCAGGTATTTTTCTTCTTTGGAGATGACTGGGATCACATTGGCATTAAAGGTATGGAAAAGCTTTATACTGTCTAGGATGCTGCTGTCTTCTATAATGGCAAACCGCTCATAGTGCATGCTAAGGCTTTCCAGAGTTCCTTCGGGGCTGTCTTCCAAAAACGGTTGGCTCAAACAACCCTGGAAAATACCTTTTTTGATGATGAAAACATGAGAATATCCAAATTCTTTTGCAACCTCCGATGACTCTTCTATCGAGTCCCGGGAATTGAAAGCCGGATAATCCTTGGATATGTAATCTCTGATAAACATGATGCTAATGTACAAAAAATCCTTTGCGATAAATGATTTATGACTTTTTTTAAATTTTTACAACCAATCTATTGCGTTGTATTAGTTAAAAAATATATCTTTGTCGCCTTTCATTTTTACTTTTTATTAGATTTATTTCAAACTGCGGCACTTTTTGTGTTTGCAGTTTTTATTTTTTCAGGCCCATATTTTTGGCAAACTCCCAAATCACGATCCCGCCACAGACACTTACATTGAGAGAATGTTTGGTTCCCAACTGTGGTATTTCCAAAAAGGTATCAATATTAGGCAATGCCTCATCCGAGATGCCGTCTACCTCATTACCTAGGATTATGGCGTATTTTTTTTCTTGGTTAATGTCAAAATCAGAAATCAGCTGGCTATCAGAAGTTTGCTCTATCCCAATGATCTTAAAATTGTCCTTTCTCAGGTCATCAATGGCTTTATTGATGTCATTTTCGTAAATCCAGTCAACGCTTTCTGTAGCGCCCAATGCCGCTTTGTGAATCTCGCGATGGGGCGGTTGCGGCGTAATGCCACAGAGTACAATTTTCTCCACAAGAAAAGCATCTGCCGTACGGAAAACAGCGCCTACATTATGCATGCTCCTTACATTATCCAGCACTACTACCAATGGGATTTTGCTTGTTTTTTTGAAGGTTTCAACATCTATTCTTCCCAGTTCTTCCAGCTTCAGTTTTTTGGTCATCAGGCCTTATTTGAAATTAAATTGATACTTCGTTCTATATTTTGTGAGATCGATTCCATCGGGATATCATTCTCGTCATTATTAAAAGGATCCTCTATCTCTTCCGCAATCAGTTCCAGGCTCATCAATACATAATAGACAAACATAGTAATTGGAGCCATAAAGATTCCCAAGTTAACCACATTGGCCACCGGCAACGCCAATACATAAAACACGATGAACTTTTTGATAAACGATGAATAGGAATAAGGGATTGGGGTATTTTTGATTCTCTCGCAACCACCGCAGACATCCAGAAAGCCGGATAGCTGTGTGTCCAGAAACAACATTTCTGTATCCGATATTTTGTTCTCTTTTTTGAGTTGATACAGTTTCTTGGTCAGCAAAAATACCAGTTCAGCCGGTGGATGATGTTTCAGTTCTTTTTGCAAATCAGTAAAACTTTCGTCCAGCACCAGGCGTGTAGATTCTTTGGATAAATGGTTGGATAAAAAGTAAGGAAAAAACCGGACGTATTTTGCAATTTGATTTCGGTTCTTGGTATCGTTTTCCGGGAGGATACTGTTGATTTTGATGATAAAATTGCGGCTGTCATTCACCAGTTTTCCCCAGAGTTTTCGGCCTTCCCACCAGCGGTCATAGGCTGTATTGGTTCTGAAAACCAGTAAAAGTGATAATACAAACCCAAGAAGGGAGTGGATCATCCCGATGTTGCTGACGGATGATTTGGATGTCAAGTGCAGATATTCTACCTCTAGATAATACACGCCATAGGAATACAAACCTACAAGCAGGATCGAAGGGAACAGGATTTTGAGCGTGTCAGACTTGTGAAGGCTGACTAGGATTTTCAGAAAATTCTTGGTGTTGTAAACGCGCATACAATATATTCTGTACAAAGATAAAATATTATTTCCCGATAAAGATTCAAAAAAAGCAAAGGATACTTTTGCTGAAAATATTTAGAAATTATTGGTTTGTAAAACAAATACGCCGGCTGTCAAAAAGTTTTGAACTGATTTCAAAAAATGATTTTTAGACTTAAGCTTTAATGAATTAATTTGTAAAATTGCTACTAGATTATTGACATGCACATTCTGGTTATGTTAAAAATATATATTTAATCTAAAACTTAAAAAAAATGAAAGCAATTGGTTTTCGGACTTCACTTCCTATTAGTGATCAAAACAGTTTTATAGAATTTGATAAGGAAATACCGCAACCAAAAAATAGGGATTTATTGATTAAAATTGATGCAATTTCAGTAAACCCAGTTGATTATAAGGTTCGACAAGACAGCTTAAAAGACAAGACTCAAGAAATTCCCAAAATTATCGGTTGGGATGCGGTAGGCATTGTAGAAGCAGTGGGAGAACAGGCTCAATTATTTAAAAAAGGTGATCGCGTTTTTTATGCAGGTGATATTACTAGAGATGGGAGCAACCAACAATATCAGTTGGTTGACGAACGAATTGTGGGATTGGCTCCAAAAAAAATAACTTCTGAAGAAATAGCAGCCATGCCACTTACATCATTAACAGCTTATGAGTTATTAATCGATCGGCTAGAGCTTTCTTTCGAAAAGGACAAGGGCAAATCTATATTAATTATAGGAGGTGCGGGAGGTGTTGGCTCTGTAGCAATTCAATTAGCTAAAAAGCTACTGAATATGACCGTTATTACAACTGCATCACGAGATGTTACGATAAATTGGTGCCTAGAGATGGGCGCCGATTTTGTAGTGAATCATAATAACCTCATTGATAATGTGGGACAAGTTGGTTTTGAAAACGTGGATTATATCATTGATTTGGTAAATGTAAACCAGTATTGGGAGGCTTTTGTAGAATTAATAAAACCTCAGGGGAAAATAGGATCTATTAGTGACCCTACAGAAAATGTTAATCTGATTCAGTTGAAAAATAAGGCGGTAAGTTTTCACTGGGAATTAATGTTTACAAGGTCAATGTTTCAAACGGAAGACATGCAAAGACAGCATGATATTCTTAACCATATTTCTCAACTATTAGACGACGGGATTATAAAAAGTACGCTAAAACAAACTTTGGATGGATTTGATGTGGATAATGTAAAAGAAGCTCATGCTATTCTGGAAAGCCGTAAATCTGTTGGAAAAGTTGTCATCAAATTTTGATGGATAATGCAGTCAGGTTTGCAATCCATCGTAAAAGCGCACCTAACAACCTGTACCTGCCAAAAAGTTTTGACACAATTCCAAAAAATTATTTTTAAATTTAAGCGTTAAAAAAAGCATTCGATGTCAGATAAAGAAAAATTTATAACCGATCTTAACTCAAAATACAACCCCAAAGGAGACCATATAATTCTGGGAAAAGCCATGCTGGATGGCGAAGTGGTACCGGAAGTGAATGTTTCTATTCCTTTCAAAACAGTTAACAGGCACGGCCTGATAGCCGGCGCTACTGGAACCGGAAAAACCAAAACGCTTCAGGTTTTTGTAGAACAATTGTCCCACGCGGGCATCCCAACTCTTGTGATGGATGTTAAGGGCGATTTGTCCGGCATTGCAGAAGCGGGTTCCGAAAATGATATTATCAAGGAACGCTACGCCAAAACACAGTTGCCCTATTCTCCACAGAGTTTCCCGGTAGAACTGATGACGATTTCCGGAGCCAAAGGTGTCAAACTTCGTGCAACGGTTTTGGAGTTTGGTCCCATCTTGCTGAGCAAAATCCTCGGGCTGAATGACACGCAACAGAGCATCATGTCCATAGTTTTTAAATACTGTGATGATAAGGCTTTGCCGCTTGTAGATCTTCAGGATCTTAAAAAAGTGCTACAATATGTCACCGATAATCCTATTGGGAAAAAAGACTTGGCAGATAATTATGGCTCTATTGCCCCGGCATCGTTGGGTGCTATTTTGAGAAGTATTGTGGCCATGGAGCAGGAAGGTGCAGGCAGTTTCTTTGGCGAACCAAGTTTTGAAGTGAACGATTTACTACAAACCCGAGATGGTAAAGGTGTTGTGAATATCTTCCGTGTTGATGATATTCAGAACAAGCCTAATCTGTTCTCTACTTTTATGCTGTCGCTTTTTGCGGAAATCTACATGACGTTTCCGGAGGAAGGGGACACCGGAAGACCGAAATTAGTTTTGTTTATTGATGAAGCCCATTTGATTTTTAACGAGGCATCAAAAGTTTTGCTGTCTCAAATCGAAACCATGGTAAAACTGATCCGTTCCAAAGGGATTGGTATTTATTTTATCACGCAGATCCCCGGTGATGTCCCGGAAAATATCTTAAGCCAGCTAGGACTCAAAATTCAGCATGCTTTGAGAGGGTTTACGGCCAAAGACCGAAAAGAAATAGACAAAGCGGTAGAAAACTATCCTACAACAGAATACTACAAAGCGAATGAACTCATCCAAAATCTGGGGATTGGCGAAGCCTTTGTAACTGCTCTTGACGAAAAAGGTGTCCCAACACCACTGGTGCAGACTTACCTAATATCGCCGGAAAGCCGAATGGATGTTTTAACTGCTGCAGAAATTGATACACTTACAAGCAACTCTGCACTGGTGAAAAAATATGATCAAACAATTGATAGAGAAAGTGCTTACGAAATCCTTACCAAAAGGATAGAAGATTATTCCCAGACCACGATTCCCACGCCGCCAAAGGGCAGTGCTGCATCACAACCCAAAGTACAGCCCGGGATGCTGGAGCAAGTGATGGAAAGCCGTGCCGGAAAAACCTTTATGACTACCCTGGCCAGAGAAGGAGCCAAATTTGTAATGGGGATGTTTGGACTGAAAGGAGGTAGAAGGTAATAGTTTTGTCCTAAATTTGGGCTAATAATAATGTAGATGTACTCAGTAATAGATATAGAAAGTAACGGCGCACCATTCCGTAAAGAAGGCATTATAGAAATTGCAATTTATCGGTTTGACGGTCACGAGATTGTAGATCAGTTTATTTCACTCGTAAACCCGGAAGCGGAGATTACTTCTTTTGTGCAAAAGCTTACGGGAATCAGCCAAAAAATGGTCATCACGGCTCCAAAATTCCATGAGATTGCCAAGCGCGTGGTAGAGATTACCAAGGATTCTGTCCTCGTCGGTCATAATATCGATTTTGATTACCGCATGCTTCGCCAGTCATTCAAACGGCTTGGTTATGATTTCAAAATCAATACTTTAGATACAATTCCGTTAGCCAAGAAATTAATTCCCGAGGAGAAAAGTTATTCGTTGGGTAAACTTTGTAAGTCCATTGGTATTCCTTTGAGCGAGGCACACCGCGCAAGCGGCGATGCGCGTGCCACATTGGATTTGCTTAAGCTATTGATTATCAAAGATAAGGATAATGAAATCCTACAGACGCTTCAGGAAGAAAACCACACCAAATTATATATCAACAAAATCCGTCTGCTGACAGAAGATTTGCCTAACCAACGCGGCATTATGTACTTTCAGAACAGCGAAGGTAAAATTATCTATTCCGACGTTGTGGATGATTTGTACAAATCTGCTAAGAAAATCTTTGATTCTGATAAAACCAAATACAAAAAAATCCAGGACGATACCGAGAAAATTTCCTACGAACTGACAGGCACGGATCTCACCGCAAAACTGATGATGCAGAACAAAGGCATCCAAAAGAGGCTGAGTTTACCTTTCGGGTTGTTTTACCGGAAAAATAAATGGCTGGTAGAAAAAATCAGAAAAGAGCAGGGAGACAAGCCGCTGCTGAGGTTCAAAAGTTTTACCCAAGGATTAAAAGCCATCAGCTACATCAGAAGCCAAGACGACATGACCTATGAAGAACTTGCGCAAAAGATCAGCCTAAAAAACAGGGATGAGCTTTGGTCTGCGGCCGGCAGAACTCTTGGCGAAAGGTCTTTCTTGGTTTTGGAAAAAGGGAAATTGGTTGGTTTTGGCTTCTACGAATTGTTTCATCAGATCCAGACTTATGAGAAGATCAAAAAGCGCATGATGACGGTTCACCGCTTCAGCACAGAGTTGCAAAATGAACTGCAACTGTCACTTCTGAAGAATGAGTATGAGATCTCTCCGCTTCCGCAAAAATAAAAATCATTTCAAAACATTGCAGGATTTGCAGATAAATTCTAATTTTGCCCAGAAATTTTAACAAAGCACATGCAATATTTTAAACAAAGCAAAATCGGAAAAAAGGGAGCTGTAAGGTTCTCTAAGGTTTGGAATGTATAGAAGAGTTGCGTGCAAAAGATACCTATTGCGGCAGACTCTTTTTTATAAAGAATCTGCCTTTTTATTTTAAATACCCAAGATTATGACCAATCAGGACCTGCTGTCTATAGCAAAAGAATTCGGGACACCCGTGTATGTGTATGACGTTGACTCCATCCGCGAGCAATATGAAAAACTGACCTCGTCTTTCTCCAAGAATACGCGGTTTTTTTACGCGGCCAAAGCGCTAACCAACATTAATATCCTGAAGTATGTTGAGAAACTGGGTGCATCGTTGGATTGTGTGTCTATTAACGAGGTGAAACTAGGTCTTAAAGCCGGATTTTCTAACGAGAGAATTCTTTTCACGCCCAATTGTGTGGACTTGGCAGAGATAGAAGAAGCTATGTCTTATAAAGTTCATATCAACATTGATAATATCTCTATCCTAGAGCAGTTTGGGAATAAATTTGGTGGTTCTTACCCGATTTTTGTCAGGATCAATCCGCATATTTTTGCCGGGGGAAATTATAAAATCAGTACTGGTCACATCGATTCCAAATTTGGGATCTCCATTCATCAGCTTCGCCATATAGAAAGAGTGATGAAATCGACTAATCTGAATGTGGAAGGCCTTCACATGCACACCGGAAGTGAGATCAAGGATCCTGATGTTTTCATCCAGGGGCTTGATATTATGTTTGACCTTGTACAGAATTTTCCCAACCTGAAATACCTAGATATGGGAAGCGGTTTCAAAGTGCCTTATCAAGAAGGCGACTTGGAAACGGATGTGAAATCTCTGGGTAAAAAAGTGACCGCGGCCATCAAAAAATTCGAGGAAGAATCGGGTAATAAATTCCAACTTTGGTTTGAGCCTGGGAAATTTTTGGTAAGCAAAAGCGGGCATTTTCTTGTGAAATCAAATGTCATCAAACATACAACAGCAACTGTTTTTGTAGGGGTTAACTCCGGGTTTAACCACCTGATCCGCCCAATGTTCTACGATTCTTACCATATCATCGAAAATCTTTCTAATCCAAAAGGCCCGGAAAGAATCTACACCGTTGTGGGGAATATCTGTGAAACCGACACTTTTGCATGGGACAGAAAAATCCATGAAGTGCGTGAAGGCGACGTGATAGTGTTCCGCAATGCCGGTGCGTATGGTTTTGAGATGAGCTCCAACTTCAATTCCCGTTTGAAGCCTGCCGAAGTGATGTTCTTGGATGGTAAAGCGCATCTGATAAGAAAAAGGGATGAGTTTGAAGATTTATTGAAAAATCAGATAGAAGTTTTATAACTTTGGAGCTCTATGAAAACTATCCTTTTATTGTCTTGTCTGCTTATCGGTGGATTTCTTTTCGCTCAAAATGATGTTGAGGAGAGCATGGATAATTTGCCAATTATTGAGAACAGTTCCAGCGTTGTTACGTATAAATTGCGTGGTGTTTATCAGATAAAACCATCCGATTGTGATGGTGCTAGTTTCCAAAGCATGAGATTTCCCGGAGGTACAGATGTGTATATCAAGCAACTTAAAGAAAAGTTGCAGCAGAATGTTAACTGGAATAGTTATGTGATCAACGGGATGTTTTTTATCAAATTATCGATGGACAAAAATGGTAATGTCATTGGGGTTGAGGCAGGGCCTAAAGTGGCGAACAGTGATGCTTTGCTGAGGGATCTTAAATCTGCTGCTCAAAAAGTGACTGGTAAGTGGCTGCCTGCGACTTGCCATCATCAGCCCATAGAATCTAGGGCCATTGTAAAACTTGACTTTTCATCAATGACTTACGATAATTCTTTTAATTAAGAAAAGAGAAAAGAATCAATTAGCTACAGCAAAAATAAAAAAGCATTCAAGGTAAATACCACTGAATGCTTATTTTTTTTCCTCATTTGGATTCTTAATCACAATTGATGGTGCAAAACTACGGCTTAATTACATCAAATAAAATGAACCGCGGTTAACAAATTCTTTTACGGATGCGGCTGAGCGCCTGTGGTGTAATGCCCATGTAAGAGGCAATATATTTCAACGGTACAGCCTGAAAAAGTTCGGGTTGTTCCTTAAGGAGCTTAAGATACCTTTCCTCTGCACTTTCACTTAGAAAAGAAAATTCACGTTTCAGTTTTTCCACATACAAGTGCTCTATCATCAGCCGTCCAACCAGATTGCCAACCGATGATTGTTTATAAATCTCCTGCAAGTCATCATGGTGAATTTGCCATACTACCATATCGGTAAGGGCTTCTATATTGCACCGAGAAGGCGTCCGCTGTGTAAAGGAATCAAAGGCGGTAAGATACTGATGCCTAAATACAAACCTGATGGTGAGGTCTTTATTATCCTTCGCAAAGAAAAGCCTGGCTGTACCATGCTCTACAAAAGTAAGATAATTGTCGGTTTCACCGGTTTTTAGGATGACGTCTTTTTTTTGATATTCTTTTCGGAAATTTTTTTCTGCATACGGCAACCAGTCTTCATCAGGGATATTGATATTCCGGGACTTGAGGTATTGTCTTATAAACTCCATCCGCTATTACTTATAGATAGCATCAAGATCTGCCATATATTCATAAGCTGTTAAGTCAAATTTCACAGGGACAATGCTGATAAAGCCTTCTGCCAAAGCCGTCTCGTCTGCATCTTCGGATTCATCCATATTATTGAAGTAGCCGGTGAGCCAGTAGTATTTTCTGCCATGCGGGTTAACCCTTTCGTCAAAACTCTCTTCCCATTTGGCATCGGCTTGTTTACAAACCTTGATCCCTTTAATGTCCTCTTTTTTAAGATCAGGGATATTCACATTCAGTACAACACCTTTTGGCATCGGGTTTTCCAGTGTTTTTAGAATAATTTCCCGGATGTAATCTTCTGCTTGGTCAAAGTCGGCATCCCATTTAAGGTCAGAAAGTGAAAAGCCAATCGACTGTAAGCCTTCTACACCAGCCTCTACAGCAGCGCTCATGGTACCGGAGTAAATAACATTAATAGAGGAGTTTGAACCATGATTAATGCCTGATACTACCAAGTCTGGTCTTCGGGGAAGGATTTTGTCCAAAGCCATCTTGACACAATCGACCGGAGTGCCGGAACAAGAAAAGTCTTTTTGAGGGCCTTCCAGAGTGAGTTCTTCGTAGCTTAATGTAGAATTAATGGTAATGGCATGTCCCTTACCACTTTGTGGAGAGTTAGGGGCAACTACTATAACGTCACCGATTCCATTCACAATATTGATCAGTTTTCTAATCCCAGGTGCCGTAATCCCGTCATCATTGGTTACCAATATCAAAGGTCTGCTCATAATCTCTGTTTTTAATTCCTTTTAGTTTTGATGATTTTTTAAAAAATCTCTCAAAAATAACCATTTTATAGCAGGTAAAATAAAATAAGGTCTTAAATTTGGTTTCATTTTTGAAGTTTTACGTAACTTTCAAAAGAAAATATTTACTAATAGCAGTACACTTAAAAAATATGTTCAAAAAGATCAAGCTGAAGAAACTTTTGATGTTTGCGCCACTTATGACGCTGATGTTTTGTTTCAATTCCCCACAAAATGATGATGAAAAGATGCAGACCATTATGGTAAGCGTAAAAAATACGTTATCATATCTCCATTACAGTCCCAAACCTATTAACGATGCTTACTCCCAAGATGTTTATAATAAATATTTTGAGAGTGTAGATGCGTCAAAAAGGTATTTTTTGCAATCTGATATGGACGAATTCAAGAAGCATTATACCAAACTAGATGATTATCTTAATCAGGGAAACCTTATTTTCTATAAATTGACTGTAGACCGTCTTTACCAGCGTGTAGACGATATCGATAAAATGACTCAGGATATCTTTACCAAGCCCATTAATTTGGACGAAGATGATGAGCTTGTGCTTGAACCCAAAAAGAGAAAAAACCCTGCAAATGCCAAGGAGCAATATGCAGAATGGAAAAAATACATCAAGTACAATATCCTACAAGAGATAGAAACGCTCAACAGCAGAGAAGAATCTCAAAAAAAGAAAAAAGATTCGGTGGTGGTTAATAAGCTAAAAGACACCATAAAATATGAGCCCCTTTCTATGGAAAAAAAGAGGGAAAAGGCTACTGCGGAGGTAAAGGATCTGATAACAGATTCGTTTAAGAGATTTAAAAAGAGGAAGAAAACCGATTGGTTCACGGTTTATATGAATGCCTATACCGAGGTTTTTGATCCGCATACCAACTATTTTTCACCAAAAAATAAAGAAGACTTTGATATGCAGTTTACTGGAAAGGTGATTGGGATAGGCGCATTAATTCAGGAGAAAAAGGGTTACCTTTATCTTGGTGAGTTAACTATTGGAGCACCGGCCTGGAAATCCAAACAACTTACGGCAGGAGATAAAATCCTGAAAGTAAGATCCAAGCCTAATGAAGAGCCTGTAAACGTTGTTGGTATGCTGTCCGATGAGGCGGTTAGGTTAATCCGTGGCGAAAAGGGAACGCCTGTTACTCTTACGGTGGAGAAAAAAGATAAAACTATCAGAGATGTTACTATGATCCGTGAGGAAGTGAGTATAGAAGATACCTACGCACGAAGTATAGTAGTAGATTCTAAAAATGGTAAAAAGTATGGTTTTATCTACCTTCCGGGATTCAATGTAGAGTTTGACAAAGAAAACGGAGGCCGTAATGCTTCGGATGACGTAAAAGCCGAACTGATTAAACTCAAGAAGGAAAATGTGGAAGGCATCATCCTAGATCTTAGGAACAATGGTGGAGGATCCCTTACAGAAGTGGGTGATATTATGGGTCTTTTTATGAATGCCGGGCCTTATGTTCAGGTGAAGGACAGTCGGGGTAAACTTCAGGTATTATCTAATAAGACTAATGATCCTATATGGACTGGACCTCTCGTGATAATGCAGAATGAATTGTCTGCTTCAGCTTCAGAAATTCTTGCAGGTGCTATGCAGGATTATGGTAGGGCAGTGATTATTGGATCGCCAAGTTCTTTTGGAAAAGGGACGGTGCAGACTTTTGTAGAGCTTAACAGGTTTTTGAATACGACAGACGATTTTGGCGCACTAAAACTCACTATTCAGAAATTTTACAGAATCAGTGGGGAATCCACTCAAAGAAAAGGTGTGGAAGCTGATATCAAAATGAAGGACTTTTTCTCTTATGCTGAGGTAGGCGAAAGATTTGACCAGTATGCATTGCCATGGGATAAAATAGAAACGACGTCTTACAAAAAACTAACAACGCTTAACATTCCACAGCTACAGTCGGAAATTGATAAACAAATTGCCAATAACAACAGCTACAAATTGTTGCAGGAATCTGCAGAATGGAAGGAAGCTCTTGATAAAGAGGAGACCATTACACTGAATCAGGCAAAATTCAATGACGTTATGAAAAAGCGTAAAGCTCAGATTGAGAAGTTTAAAGCCTTGGATAAATTCAACAATGGCCTAAAGTTTACTCTGCATGCTGATGAAGCCGCGCGTATCAAAAAAGATGAAGCGTTTGCTAAGAAGACAGAAAACTGGAGAAAAAATTTGGAACGTGATTTTTATCTGGAAGAGACCGTAGATGCACTCTCTAAAATTAAATAAGAAAAAAGGAACTCAAAAAATGAGTTCCTTTTTTTTTCAATTTATTCTTGATATTTGAAAAGAAATATCTTTTTGATATCCTCGTTGAGGCTGAGGTAAACCGGGCAACTCTTAACCGTGGTTTCTATAAAATCTTTTTCTTCCAAAGAGTAATTGTGAGGAAAATGAAAGACGCAGAAGATTTCTCCAATCCTTCTCGGTTCAAAGTACATGGTTTTTTTCAACTCGCAGGTGGCTCCTGTGATATTGATATTTCTTTCGTTTCCCAAAACTACCAATGATGCAAAAGCGCTCTCTGCCAAAGCCGTTGCAAAAATGTCAGTTGGTGAAAAATGCTCTCTTACAGAAAAGTTATTAGAAGGAACATACGTGGAAAACACTTCCCCCGAAGCCTCGTGCACAGATTCTATTTTGGAGTCACCCAAATAAGTCGTTTTTGATGTCATAGCTTATATTTTTGATTGTTTTTCTGTACTAAAATTACATCTTTTTATCAATAATAATAACTTTTTATGATTATTATTGAGAATACATGACAAAACTTACGTCAAAAATGAAAAATATCTTTTGCCATGTTATAAGCACTTTCAAAGTGGAGGAGATTCTGCTTAATATCAATTTTTTCTGAGGACATAAAGGTGAAAACCTTCTCAGTAGGCATGTTGCCAACCAAATCATCCTTGGCCATTGGACAGCCACCCATGCCTTTGATGGCACTGTCAAACCTTCTGCAGCCTTCGTCATAAGCAGCTTTCAGTTTTTTATAAGAATCCTCGTAGCGGTTATGAAGATGCGCGCCAAAGTTGATTTCTGGGTATTTTGATGGGATTTTGTTGAAGAGAAGCGAGATTCTTTCCACATCTCCCACACCAGTGGTATCCGACAGCAGAATGTTTTGGATCCCGATTTCCGAAAAACGGTGTGCCCAAAAATCCACATCTTCCCATTTCCAACGTTCGCCGTAGGGATTTCCAAAAGCCATAGAAAAATAGAGGTTGAGCTGTCTGTTTTCTGATTTTGTAAGTTCTAGGATTTTCACCACTTCGGAGAAAGCTTCCTCCCGGTTTTTATTGGTATTCCTGTGCTGGAAAGTTTCTGAGATTGAAAAAGGAAAGCCCAGGATGTCCACCTGATCGTGACTCAAAGCTTTCTCGGCACCCCGAAGATTTGCCACCACCACAGACAATTTAGTATTAGAAAGAGATTTGTTGATCTCATCCACCACAATACCCGAATCTGCCATCTGTGGCATCGTGCGCGGATTTACAAAACTACCGCAATCGAGGACATCAAAGCCCACTTCCATCAGTCGGTTGATGTAATCTATTTTGGTTGGCGTAGGGATCATTTCTCCCCAACCTTGCATCGCATCGCGTGGGCATTCGGTTAAGAACATAAGACTCGGTTTTTATCTCGGTTTGATGTTCTAAATATAAAACTTTATAGAGATATGGCAAATGTGTGAATTTTATCGCAAAAACAGGAATTTTAAAAGTGATGGGATTAGTCATCAAATGATCAACCACATATTATTTGCCGTTAAGTCCATAAATATCTAACTTTGTGCGGATATAGAAATTGATATGGAAAACATCCAATTAGACGGAGTTTGGAGAGGAAAACTCCTTAACAGATTCTTGACTTACATTAAGATTTTCTCAACCAGCGACCCGGAAAGTGACACCACGCCTTCTACAAAAAGACAGTGGGACATGGCCAATTATCTTTATCAAGAATTGCAGGACCTCGGCTTAGAAGATGTGAGTATTGATGAAAAAGGTTATGTTTTTGGATTTATTCCTTCTAATAAAGAGGAAAAAGTTCCACAAGTTGGATTCATCGCGCATTACGATTCATCTCCGGATTTCAATGGTGAGAATGTGAATCCACAAATTTGGGAAAACTATGACGGCGAAGATTTGCTATTAAACAAAGAAACCGGATTTACCCTGTCTTCAACAAAATTTGAAACATTAAAAAAATACATCGGACAAACCATCATCACAACAGACGGAACAAGTTTGCTAAGTGCTGATGACAAAGCCGGCGTTGCAGAGATTGTAACGGCAGCAGAATTCCTATTGGCTAATCCACAAATCAAACACGGAAGAATTTCCATCGGATTCAATCCGGACGAAGAAATTGGTAGAGGTGCGCACCATTTTGATGTTAAAAAATTTGGGTCAGAGTGGGCTTATACGATGGACGGCGGAGAAATTGGCGAATTGGAATATGAGAACTTCAACGCAGCCGGAGCAGTGGTGAAAATCCACGGGTTGTCTGTACATCCGGGTTATTCATTCGGGAAAATGCTGAATGCCGGTTTGGTAGCTTCTGAGTTCATCAATTTACTACCGGCTAATGAAACGCCTGCAACCACGAAAGGTTTTGAAGGCTTTTTCCACCTGACAGATTTTGAAGGTGATGTTTCCGAAGCTAAACTTCAGTACATCATCCGAGACCATGATGATCAAAAATTTGAAGCCAGAAAGCAATTGATTGCCGAAAAAGTGGAGGAAATCAACAAAAAATATGGCGATAAAACGGCAGAAATCGAAATCAAGCCGCAATATCTCAACATGAAAAAACAGTTTGAAGGCAAAATGCATATTATTGACTTGGCAGAACAAGCCATGAAAGATTCTGGTATTGAACCGAAAATCAAAGCCATCAGAGGAGGTACCGATGGTGCGCAATTGTCTTACATGGGATTGCCTTGTCCCAATATTTTTGCCGGTGGACACAATTTCCACGGGCCTTATGAATTTGTACCTTTGGAAAGTATGTTAGCTGCCGTTAAAGTGATTGCTAATATTGCCCAATCGGTAAAATAATTTAATTTTAATTCAAATCAATTCTGAATGACAATCAAAGAAAAACAACAGGAGCTCATTGATGAATTTGCCTTTCTGGAGGATTGGGAACAGAAATACGAGTAT
The DNA here is from genome assembly GCF_056329745.1 of Epilithonimonas sp. Taxonomy (NCBI): domain Bacteria; kingdom Pseudomonadati; phylum Bacteroidota; class Flavobacteriia; order Flavobacteriales; family Weeksellaceae; genus Epilithonimonas; species Epilithonimonas sp. Next base: position 62,016 of record NZ_JBWEYV010000004.1, read on the forward strand.
ATTATTGACCTTGGGAAAGAACTAAAGGGTCTTCCTGAGGATAAAAAGACAGACGAAAACCTCATCCGAGGCTGTCAGTCAAAAGTTTGGATTGATGCAGATTTCCGGGATGGGAAATTGTTTTTCAACGCAGATTCCGACGGGATTTTGCCAAAAGGTATAGTTTCGCTTTTGGTAAGCATCTACAGCGGACATACTACGCAGGAAATCCTCGACTCGGATTTTGACTTTATTGGCGTGATTGGCTTGCAGGAATTCTTGTCCCCTTCTAGGGCCAACGGACTCATGGCTATGACCAAGCAGATCAAATTTTACGCTGTTGCATTTCAACTAAAGAAATAGGTGAAAAGAATCCTTGCATATCGTTTTTCCGCATTTGGAGATGTGGCAATGGCTGTCCCCGTTTGCGTAGAGTTTCTGGAGCAGAATCCTGATGTGGAAATTGTCTTTGTAAGCCGCGATAATTTTAAGGATTTGTTTGATCAGCATCCGAGATTGAAGTTCCATGGTATTAGTTTCGATGATTATAAGGGTGTTCTCGGGATAAGAAGGTTGACAAAGATGTTAATAAAAACCTATCATCCGGATTATGTAGCTGACCTTCATGAGGTGATCCGCACCAAGATGGTCAACTCGATATTTAAAAGGCATGGTTACAAAGTTTTTCAGATTATTAAGGGCAAAGACGAAAAGGAAAAACTCACCAACATTTGGAATCTGGATAAATTCCCGCTCAAAAGGACAGTAGAACGCTATGCAGATGTTTTCCGTAAAATGGGATTTCCTCTGGAACTGTCATATCAGCTGCGCGGGCAATGCAATCTTAAGAAAGATATTGGTTTTGCGCCTTTTGCCCAGCACAAAGGCAAAATGATGCCTATAGAAAAGTCTTTTGAATTGGCGCGTATCTTAGCACAAACTCATAAAGTTTACTTTTTTGGTGGAGGCAAAGAGGAAAACGAAATCCTTAAACAATGGGAAACGCAAATTGCCAATACGCAAAGCCTCGCGGGGAAATTGACTTTGCGCGAAGAATTACAGAAAATTGCGGAACTCCAGGTCATGATCTCTATGGATTCTGCCAATATGCACCTGGCAAGCCTTATGGGTACGCGGTGCATCTCTGTGTGGGGCTCTACGCACCATTTCGCCGGATTTTTAGGTTATGGACAAAGCGAAGATGACATTGTGGAAGTCAAGGATTTAACCTGCAGGCCATGCTCGGTTTTTGGTGACAAAGAATGCTTCCGTGGCGATTATGCCTGCCAAGAAGAGCTGAATATCCAAAAAGTTATTGATAAGATATGAAGCTCTCAGTTTGTATTCCTGTTTATAATTTTGATGTGCTGGACCTGGTAAAGGCTCTGCAATTTGAAATCGAAAAAAATGGTCTGGATGCCGAGATCGTGTTGATAGATGATGCTTCTGATGAAACCTTCAAAAAAACCAATACAACGATTGAAAATCTTACAGATCAATTTATTTTTTTGGAGAAAAATGTGGGCAGATCTATCATAAGAAACCTGTTCCTACAGTTTGCAAAGGGCGATTATTTTCTTTTTCTGGATTGTGATTTTAGGATAACGAATCCTTCTTTCATCAGGGCTTATTTAAAAGCGATTGAACAGAATCCTGAAGTAGATCTTTTTTACGGTGGTTTTACGGTGGATAAAAACTTTAAAAACCTTAGGAACTATTATTCAATAAAAAGGGAAATTTCAACAAATTATAATAGCAAGGATTTCGATACTTTCAGGACCGCAAATTTTGTTATTAGGCAAACAGTCTTCATTGAATATCCTTTTAATGAGAATCTTGTGCAATATGGATATGAAGACTACGTTTTTGCAAAAACGCTGGAGCGTGATAAGGTAGGTTATCTTTTTATCAATAACCCGGCAATGCACGTTGATTATTCTCAAAATGACGTATTTTTAAAAAAGGCTGGCCAAGGTATGAGATCGCTATACATTTTATCCAAAGATCCCAAATATCAGGATAAAATAAAAGACACAAAAGTCTACAAAACAGCTCTTTTAATACAAAAATTGCGCTTGGAACTTGTGTTTCGGTATGTTTACGGATTGCTAGAAAAACATGTTATAAAAAACCTCACTTCTGAAACTCCCAGTATTTTTCTTTTTGATCTTTATAAACTTGGAACTTACATCAGTATAAATTATCATGAAGGAAAAATAGATAGTGAAGCATAATAAAGATATTACGATAATTTATAGGAGCTCATATCATCATAGTCAGGATCTAGCTCAAAACGAATATTCGCAAAATTAAATGTCTTCATTATTTTTAAACTAAAATAACCGATTAGCATGCCTAAAGTATTGAGGAAAACATCATCTATATCGGCCGTTCCACGGGCAGTGTAGAGCTGAGCCAATTCAATCATTGATATCCATGAGATAAATAGAAACAGAAGCAATGGGAGCTTATCCAATCGCTTATCTAAAATACCCAACCATCCAAAGGGAATAAACATAACGATGTTGCCAACAATATTTACAAGAAATGCTTGGGAAAAAAATTCGGAATCGTAAAGAAAATGTTTGATGCTTTGTAGAGGATTCAATTGCAGAATGCCAAATTCAGGATGCCTGCCGCAACCGTAAAACATCATATATAACAGAAAAAAAGTGTAGAAAAAAATTAACACCGCATAATATCTTTTCATAGGTTTCCTTTTTTGGAGGATTAGTAATCAAAAAGAAATTTACTTCATATGGTAGAACTATTGATTAACAGTTTTTCTTGGCATCAAAAATCTTTCCTTTTTTTGCATTGCTGTCTTAAAACGATTAACTTTATAATTAATTAACAGTTTTTGAAAGAGAAATCTTCAGAAATTAAAAAAAAGTGGGCGATACAGGATTCGAACCAGTGACCTCTGCGATGTCAACGCAACGCTCTAAACCAACTGAGCTAATCGCCCGCAATGAAGCCGCAATTTAGAAAAAATTTGCCAATCAATTTTTATATTCATTCATATTATCTTGTATTGGTTATTTTTAAATTTGCACTTTGATTAACCGATTATGACTTCTCAAGATTATCAGGATGCCGTAGAATGGCTGTTCATCCAAATGCCCAATTACCAAACCGATGGCGAAAAGGCCTATAAACCCGGCTTGGATAATATAAAAAACCTGTGTGCTTTTTTTGGTAATCCTCAGGATAAGATTAAAACCATCCATATTGGCGGGACCAACGGGAAAGGATCCACCAGCAATATGCTCGCATCTGTCCTGCAGGAGGCTGGTTACAGAATTGGGCTTTACAATTCTCCCCATTTAATCGATTTTACCGAGCGCATCAAAATTAATGGTAAGAACTGTGATAAGACATTTGTATATCAATTTATACAAAAACTAAAACTATTGCCAGAGGACATTCGTCCATCTTTCTTTGAGTTCACCACGATAATGGCATTCGAATATTTTTATCAGCAGAATGTGGACTTTGCTATTATAGAAGTTGGTTTGGGCGGCCGTTTGGATTCTACCAATGTTATTAGTCCAATAGTTTCTGCAATTACCAATGTCCAGCTGGATCACCAAAACATCCTTGGAAACACCATTGAAGCAATTGCAAAGGAAAAGGCCGGAATTATTAAAGAACGTACGCCAATAGTTTCCGGCGATGAGAACATCGTGGTGAAAGACATTATTAAAGAAAAAGCAGAACTGCTTCATGCGCAATATGTAGATGCAACGAGCATCAAAACCAATCTTTTATCTGATTTGAAAGGGAATTATCAGCAGAAAAACATTCGTGTGGTTGTTGCTTTGGTTGATGAATTGCGGAAAGCCGGTCTCGCTATTAGCGATGAAAACCTAAAATCTGGATTGCTGAATGTCTGCAAAAATACCAATTTTATAGGTCGGTGGTTTGAGTTCTCGGCAGATCCGCTAACGATATGCGATACAGGGCATAATCAGGCCGGTTTGGAAGAAGTTTTCCGTCAGCTAAAAGATTATTCGCAGCACAAACACATCATTTTAGGATTTGTAAATGATAAAAATATTGATGAAGTTATCCCGATGTTGCCCAAAGATGCCGATTTTTATTTTGTGAAACCCCATGTTAACCGAGGCAGGCATCCTAAAGATTACGAAGATTTGTTGAAAAAATCAGGGTTGCGTTATCATATTTTCGAATCGGTGCAGGAGGGCTATGTGGCTGCAAAAGAGAATTGTAGATCTGGGGAAATGATTTTCATTGGCGGGAGTAACTTTGTTGTAGGTGATTTTTTAGAAAAAAATTTGCTGATTTCGTAATAAGTTGTATATTTGCACCACTCTAAACGAGAATTAGAGGGTTCTTAGCTCAGTTGGTTCAGAGCATCTGGTTTACACCCAGAGGGTCGGGGGTTCGAATCCCTCAGGACCCACACAAAAGGAACGAAACCTTTTCAAAAAATTCGGGTTCTTAGCTCAGTTGGTTCAGAGCATCTGGTTTACACCCAGAGGGTCGGGGGTTCGAATCCCTCAGGACCCACACTCAAAATCTCAGATTTTTCTGAGATTTTTTGTTTTTATGGGGTTTATCCACCGGAAATAAAGATTGTCAGAATATTTCATTTTACAATCTTTTTCTCAGAACAATCTTCTATTTTTGCACAAAGTTTTTGAAAAATGAATACACAGACAAGACCCGAGATAGGAAAAGTGCTTACAGAAGCCTATCAATACTGGATGAGGACATTGCCTTACCAACTCCTTTTCTCGGTGATTTATTTTTCTTTCATCATGTTTGCTGGCGCGTATGCATTCCGGTATTATGGTTTGTTTGAAGAGGTTAATCAGTTTTCTCAATTGATGTACAACGATTTTCAAGCATTCATCAAAAAGTATGAAGCACTTATGCAGACTCAAAATGCCATCTATTTCACCATGGCTGTTGTGGTTATAAAAGCCGTCATCTTTCCTCTTAATATCGGTTTTCTAAAGATTTACAGAAAGTTAGATTTGGGAGAGCCTGTAGTTACCTCGGATTTATTTGCCGGTTTTAAAGGGTCTAACTTCTTCCTTTTCGGGATTTATGCCATGTTTTGGAATGTCATCAACAGTTATCTGCTTATATTTCCGCCGCTATGTTTGCTTTGGATTGGCTTGATGCTATTTGTGCCGGGACTGGTTTTTTACAAAGGGTTTAATTTTCTCCAGGCTTTTAAAATGAGCATGTCTGTATTCAGGCAAAATATCGGATTGGTTCTACTTGCAAGTCTTGCAGCTATTATCATTTCTTACTGCGGAGTGGTTATTTTCTTCTTTGGGATTTTTGTGTCCTTCCCTTTTTGGAATGCGATTATTTATGTTTTATACAAACATCTTGTGGCTGACTTTGGTGAATAATTTTTTTTGAGTTCATCTGTATCCTGTTTTTTTTGTGTAGATTTGGTTATCAACTACAAAAATAAACTCAATGGAAAATTTTAACGAATTTGATTCACAAGCAAAAGCACCAGCAAGAGAGGCAGGAAGCATTATTTCCCATGCATTAGAAATTTTTAAAAATACATTTCTTTATTGCTTTTTAGCTGTTGTGATCTATTTTATACTCAGCTATTCACTTCAGTTTTTGACTGGGTTTAATTCTCAGCTTTTGGTGGAGCAGATAAAGGATTCTAATGGGAATCTTGACTATAATGAGATATTGGCTACTCCCGGATTTGCAACATTTTATGGGGCAAGTTTTCTTGTCACGCTCCTGTTATCACCAATATTTGTCAGCTTAATTTATGTAGCCAATAAAGCTAATTTTAAGCAACGTATCAGCGTATCCGATATATTTTTCGCATACAAGCAAAATTTCATTAACATCGTGATTTATGCATTAATCACTCAGGTGGCGGGATCCATCTTACTAATAATGTGTGTTTTACCAGCTGTTTTCATCATGCCTTTCTTTTTCTTAGGCTACCCAATTCTGATTTTTGAGAAAGCGAGTGCTTTTGATGCACTTAAAAAATCCTTCAATATTGTGCAAAACAATTATGGCACGATTTTACTTACAGGAGTTTTAACTTTTCTAATAAGTATTGCCGGTATTGTACTATGTTGCGTAGGTATTTATCTTACATTTCCATTTGCATACATTGCTGCATATTCGGCGTACTGTGCATACTGTGGAGCGCCAAGGCAATTGGATTAATTAATAAACAACAAATATAAAAATGTCAGATTCGGGTAAACCAATAGATTCTGTGGTTATCAAGCAGATTTCATTAATTCTTATTATCTGTGTATTAGTAGGTCTTATTTGCTGGAATCTGGCATTGTTCATCCCTTCAGTTCTGGGGGCTGTGACGTTATACATTATTTGTCGCAAATATAATTTTTACCTGATAGAAGAGAAAAACTGGAAACCCTGGCTTTCGGCTACGGTTCTTATGTTGGCCTCATTGATTGTACTCATATTACCAGTTTATTTTACAGTAGATCAGTTAGTTTCAAAACTGGGGAACGCTCAGGCTTACATGCAAAAGTTCAATGTTTTTCTGGAGAAAATCCATCAGTTTGTCTATCAAAAAGTCGGGTTTGATATTCTGAGTAAAGAGAATATTACTAAAGTAACTAATTTTGCAGGAACCTTTTCTACTAAGGCTTTGGGAACAACATTTAATACGTTTACAGTCATTACATCAATGTACTTTATCCTGTATTTTATGTTTGTAAAAGCTAGAGTTTTTGAAAGGGTGGTTGCCAGGGCAATGCCTTTTAAGAGAACCAATACCCAAATGCTTGGTGATAAATTTATCAAGCTTGTAAAGGCTAATGCTATTGGTATTCCTGTAGTTGCTTTAGGACAGGGGCTTGTAGCGCTTATAGGCTATTATATTTTTGGTGCCCCTAGCCCGCTGTTACTTTTTGCGCTCACAGCACTGGCATCCATGCTACCTGTTGTTGGAGCTGCAATTGTGTATCTGCCTGTTGGTATTTTTATGATTGCAGAAGGACAAACCGGACCCGGAGTGGGGATTTTAATTTATGGACTTATCATTGTTGGTCTTACAGATAATCTTTTACGCTTTACGTTGCTTAAGAAATTAGAGGACATCCACCCACTGGTGACCGTCTTTGGAATTATTATGGGAATGAATGTTTTTGGTTTTATGGGGCTTATTTTTGGTCCTATTCTGATGTCGATTACAGTACTTCTAATACAGGTTTACAGAGATGAGTTTTCGGGAGATGATGTGCCTCCACCACTTGAGTTACCAGGAGAAAATACAAGTAGTGATAACGGTTCAAATCTTATTATCTAATATGGAAAATGGTATAACACCTGAGATATTAAAAGAAATCTGTGTCGTAAAAATGCCTTTTGGTAAATATAAAGAGACTGTTCTGGCAGATTTGCCCATCTCTTACCTCGAATGGTTTATGCGAAACGGTGGTTTCCCCAAAGGAAAACTAGGTATGCAACTCTCTACAATCTACGAAATCAAACTCAATGGATTGATGGATTTGCTAATCCCCATCCGTGGCAAAGTAGATTATCAAATGCCAAAGAACAAGACTTACAGGTTCTAAATACAAAATAGCAGATTATATATAATCTGCTATTTTTCTTTATGATTTAAGAGCTTCTATTTCGTCCCTTAATTTGGCAGCTTTTATAAAATCGAGGTTTTTGGCAGCTGCTTCCATTTCTTTCTGTTTTTTGGCAACGATTTTTAGAATATCCTCGGAGCCATAATGGGCTTTGGTCTCAGCCACTTCCTGCATGATCTCTTTGTGCGTGTATTTTTCATCAGGGAAATCTTTGCTTCTACCCACCAGGTTTTCACTAATTTTTTTGTTGAGGGCCTGTGGCACCTTGCCGTGTTCCTCGTTGTATTTCATCTGCTTTTCCCGGCGGTAGTTGGTCTCGTCAATGGTTGCCTGCATAGATTTGGTCATTTTATCGGCGTACATGATGGCTCGTCCATTCAGGTTTCTTGCAGCCCTACCTACGGTTTGTATCATAGATCTTCGGGAGCGCAACATGCCTTCTTTATCGGCATCCAGAATGGCAACCAAAGAAACTTCTGGCAAATCCAGACCTTCCCTCAACAGGTTGACGCCTACCAACACATCAAACAATCCCAAACGCAAATCCTGCATAATCTGAATCCTTTCCAAAGTTTCCACATCAGAATGAATGTATCGAGTTCTTATTCCAACTTTGGTGAAATACTTGGTGAGTTCTTCTGCCATTTTTTTGGTCAATGTGGTTACCAAAACACGTTCATCCAATTCCACTCTTTTGTGGATTTCTTCAATTAGATCATCAATTTGATTCATCGTTGGCCGAACTTCTATAATAGGATCCAAAAGCCCCGTTGGCCTGATAATCTGTTCAATGTAAGTTCCACCGGATTTTTCCATTTCGTAATCGGCAGGCGTTGCAGAAACGTAAATCACCTGATTTTGCATGCCTTCAAACTCTTCAAATTTTAAAGGACGGTTGTCCATAGCGGCCGGCAAACGGAAACCATGTTCTACCAAAACTTCTTTTCGGCTTCTGTCGCCGCCATACATGGCATGCACCTGAGGAATGGTGACGTGGCTCTCATCAATCACCATCAGGAAATCTTTTGGGAAATAATCCAGAAGGCAGAACGGTCTTGCTCCAGGCAATCGGCCATCCATATATCGGGAATAATTTTCGATACCGGAACAGTAGCCTAATTCTTTAATCATTTCCAGGTCAAGTTCCGTACGTTCTTCCAGACGTTTAGCTTCCAGAGGTTTTTCGATTTCCCTGAAGAAATCTACCTGCTTCACCATATCGTCCTGAATCTCCCGGATGGCTTTTTGCATCGTCTCCGGAGTGGTGACAAAGAGGTTAGCAGGATAAATGTTAATCGCATCAAAATTAGAAATCACATTTCCCGAAACCGGGTCAAAACTTTGGATTTTTTCAATTTCGTCACCAAAAAACTGTACCCTGATCGCGGTATCCGCATAAGCAGGATAAATATCGATGACATCACCTTTTACACGGAATGTACCTCTCTGGAACTCGTTCAAAGCCCTGGAATACAATGAACTAACCAAAGAATGTAAAATCTTGGTACGTGTTGTCTTTTCGTTTTTTTCTATGGAGATTACCGACTTGTGAAATTCTGTCGGGTTTCCGATACCATAGATGCAGGAAACCGAAGATACAATCAAAACATCTCGCCTGCCGGATAGCAAACTTGCCGACGCAGATAATCTCAGTTTCTCAACCTCTTCGTTGATGCTCAGATCTTTTTCGATATAAGTATTGGTGGATGCGATAAAAGCTTCGGGCTGATAATAGTCGTAATAGCTGACAAAGTATTCTACGGCATTATCTGGGAAAAACTCTTTGAACTCCATAAAAAGCTGAGCCGCCAAGGTCTTGTTGTGTGCCAAAACCAGCGTCGGTTTTTGCACTTGATTGACAACATTGGCAACGGTAAAGGTTTTCCCGGAACCGGTAACGCCCAGCAGGGTTTGGTATTTTTCGCCAACGTTGATGCCCTCTACCAGTTTTTCGATGGCTTTTGGCTGATCTCCAGTAGGTTGATATTCTGAATGAAGTTTAAAATCCATCTAACAAAAATACGAAATAAAAAACGTTCCGATAGTTGGAACGTTTTTGTAAGCAGTTAAATTATTTGGTAAAACTCATAGTAATAGGAAACTGAAAAACTGTTGCTGCTGCTTTTCCATCTTCTGTAGCTGGCTTCCAGGTGACGTTTTCTGTTGACTTTTTCATCGCTTTGATGCTTGCATTATTGAAGTCAGTATTAGGGCCGTCTGCTTTTACATCTGTTGTTTTACCGTTTTCATCTATTGAGATATAAAGCATGGTTTTTATTGTTCCCTTTCCGTTCAAAGTAGTTGCATCAAAATTATTTTGAAAATTAGTTCGTAATGTATTCATACCTTCCGGAAATTCTGCTGGTGTAATATCTTTTGCTGGCGGCGGCGGAGGAGGAATTTGTAATTCGTTTTCTTTTAATTCCTTTGGCGTTGGGGGTGTTTTTACTTTTTTAGAGTTTTTAAATGTTACATTGTTTTTTCCTTCAGTTCTTTGCGGAATAGTATCCAATTTTACAGAACTGCTTAATGGTACAGCTGTTTCAAGCTTACCTTCCGAAGCATAAACCTTTTGAACAAATAAAAGACTCAATCCTGCAAAAGCGGAAACTGCCATTGTTTTTTTGAGTTTTTCAAATTTTGATTTTTTAGTGGTCATCATAATAAATCGTTTTTTGGTGTTATTGTAATTGAATTGGTGTGTCAGGTTGAGGTTTTGTGATTGAAGAATCTCGGAAAGAATCAAACTTTGGTAATCTTTCACATTATCATTTTGTTGGATAATCGTTTCGTCTGCCAAAAATTCGTGGTTGTCTGTCATCGCTTTCTTATAAAAGTATAATGCAGGATTGAACCAAGAAATGGTTTTTAAGATTTCTATAAAAAGAATATCGAGAGAATGGTTTTGAGCAATATGTGTTCTCTCGTGAATGAAAATTTGGTTATCGATTTTTTGATTTTCATAATAGCGCTGGTTCAGATAGATTTTGTTCCAGAAACTGAATGGCGGAAGGTTTTGCTCAATTATTTTTACTTTCTGATTTTGATAATCAATCTCAAGTCCTTTCAAATTAATAATTTTCATAATTGAAATGATTAGTTTGATAATCAAAACAATCGAAATGATAATAGAAGCTACAAGAATTAAATTCATCCAATCAAATTGAGATGTGGAGTTAGCATTTTGAATTAATTGTTGTGTAGGATTATCATCAAAAATCAGTTGACTCTTCTCACGTGAAATTGCTGGAAGATTGATTTTCACAAACGGAATCACGTAAGAAAAAACTACAGCAAACAAAAGATAAAACCTATTAAAGCGGAACATCTTTTCCCGTTGTAAAAACAAGTAGTAAATCCCGATTAATATCGATGAGCAAAGGATTATTTTAAGAATTAAGCTTAGCATGTCAATCTTTGATTTCTCTGTCAATAATGGCTCGAAGTTCTTTCAATTGTCTCTGGGATAGTTTTGCATTGGATGTAAAAAATGATGCAAACTGGCTCACAGAATTGTTAAAAAAACGGTTAATCATAGAAGACATTTCTCCGCGGAAATAATCTTCCTTTCTCACCTTTGGGTAGTATTCTCTTGAGTTTCCAAAAGTATTGTAGGCCACCAGATCCTTATTCTGCATTCTCTTAAGAAGCGTTGCAATGGTAGTTGGCGCAGGTTTTGGTTCTTCATACTCGTCCATTATATCCTTCATAAAAGCTTTTTCATTTTTCCAAAGGATTTCCATCAGGACCATTTCTGTATCGGTTAATTTTTGTTCTTTCATTCTACAAACAATTATTTTGTTCTACAAATGTAGAATTAAATTTGAAACTTTTGTTATATTTGATAAAAATTTATCATGAAATATATTTTTTTCATTTTTATTCTGATTCTATTCTCTTGCAGGGGAAAGATCAATCAATACGAAAAGACACCGTCTCAGACTGTAGTTAAAACGGGAAAATGGATTGTGGAAGACGATTATCCGGGAGAAATGTATAGAAGTATTGGCCGTTATAAAAAAGGGGTTAAGATTGGCCATTGGAGGACATATCTCAATGGCAGAATCTTGCAGAAGGATCGCTACAAAGATAGCATGACGTTTACAAAAATCTATCATACAAATGGAAAATTAGCTCAAAAGGGGCAGTCTAAAACCATAGTGGGTTATCAATCAATTTTTTGGTTTTATGAAGGAAAGTGGTCGTATTATGATACCGCAGGACAACTAGATTATATAAAAATATTTCATCCAAATAAGGGATCTGATAGCATCAATTGTAAAATGAACAAGCCTAAATGTTTGATTATTCGTTAACTTCGGCATTATTTTTACATTGATAAAAAAAATTAATATTATGCTTCGTTCACTTGCTTTTTCATGTTTATGTCTGTTTTCTATTCTCGTATCCTGTCAAGAGAAGGATAATCTGAAAGAATCTGCTTCGCCCGAGACACATGCGCCAAATACAGATTATAAGCCTGCCTTCCCCGGGCAGACAAGAGCAAAAGCTTTTAAAACAAAAGCCGAGATTAAGGTTGATATCATTAATAATAATTTGGGCAAACCATGGGGAATGACCCAACTGCCAGATGGAAACTTTCTAATAACAGAAAAAACAGGTTTCATGAACCTCGTTTCTCAAGATGGAAAGAAGATTACAAAAATTACTGGAATACCCAAGGTTGACAGCAGGGGACAAGGCGGGTTACTTGATATTACCATAGATCCTGATTTTAAAAATAATAAAACCATTTTCTGGACCTTCTCAGAACCTTATGAAAAAGGAAATCTTACATCTGTTGCGAAAGGTATTCTAACCTCAGATAAAGTGGAAAATGTACAAGTGATTTTCCGGGCAACACCATCTTATGATGGAAGATTGCATTATGGCAGCAGACTTGTTTTTGATAAGCAGGGAAATCTTTTTGTAAGTACCGGTGAAAGGTCGGATTTGGAAACGCGACCTTTGGCTCAGGACCTTAAAGCTTATTTGGGAAAAATTATTAAGATTGATAAATACGGAAAACCCGCTGACGGCAATCCTTTTATTGGCAATAAAAATGCAAAGCCAGAAATTTATTCATACGGACACAGAAACCCACAAGGTCTTGCCATCCACCCAGTAACCGGAGAATTGTGGGAAACAGAATTTGGACCAAGAGGTGGCGACGAGATCAATTCTATAAAGGCTGGTAAAAACTACGGTTGGCCAATAATTACCTATGGTATTGAGTATTCTGGTGATAAAATTAATAATGGATTAACAAAAAAAGAGGGTCTAGAGCAACCTGTTTATTATTGGGATCCGGTGATTTCACCTAGTGGAATCACTTTTTACACTGGTAATATTGATGAGTGGAAAAATAACCTTTTCATTGCCTGTCTTAGTGGTGAAAAGATTGACCGCATTATCATAGAAAATGATAAAGTGATTGGTGAAGAATGGCTGTTAGAAGACCAGCACGAGAGATTTCGTGACGTTTTTAACGGAAGTGACGGAAATCTCTATGCGATTACAGACAGCGGCAAATTATATCGAATTTCTAAGAAATAGAAATAACACCAAGGTTTACGCTTTCTTGATGTCTTTAACTTCTTCTATTTTTTCTTGGAAATAAGCTTTTTTCTCGGGATGCTTGTTGGCTAGGATTTCGTAAGCTTTAATCGCTTTGGTATAAAGCTTTTGCTCGGTATATAGTTTTGCCAAAGTCTCGGTCATCAGGTGCGAGATGTCATCCTTTCGTTCTTTTACAACGTAAGCATTTTCTTCTTTTAACTGAGAAATCTTGGGATTGGTTTCGATAAAGTTGTCAATAATCTTCTCTTTCTTGGTGACCTTTTCTGTAGGTTGTTCAGCCCTGTCCAGTTTCAGCCAGCTTTGCCATGTATTGATAAAGTGACCGACATTACTGTCTTCTTTTGGTTGGTTTTCTTTAACGGAGATGACTTGTGCAACATCTTGGCGGTCTTCAATTTTTGAAACTTCATCACCAAAAAAAGAAACGTTAATAACGGGTAATTCTTCTTCAGGTAGTTCAGCTGATATGGCTTCATCGGGCTGTGTTGTTACCTTTTCTGGCTCTTCCTTTTCTTCTATTATTTCAGAAGGAGCTTCCTCAATGATATCAACTTTTATCGCCTCTTGCAAAACAGGTTCTTCTTTAGTTTGACCAATCAATGCATCCGGAATATTTCCCGCAAATTGCATTGGCTGCCAAGAATCATCGGTTACTGCTGGGCTTTCGTCAGTGATGATATTTTCTTCTAAAGTCTGTGTTTTTTCCTGCACTTCTGGTTCAGCAGTTTTTTCGACATTACTTAATTCAAAAGCTTGTGTCTCGGAGAAACTTATGCCATCATGATCCTCAATTTCCAAGCTCTTTGTTTCTGGCTCGATGTAAGTATCGTTTGAAGATGTCCAAACAACTTCTTTTTCAGCTAACGACTCAAATTTTGGTGGATTAAGATAATCGAAATGATTTTGTGGTACCGAAAATTTTACATCTGGCATAAAGTCCTGAATCCCGTTAAAACTAATATCGTTATCATCAGTGCTATGGTTTTCATCTTGATCAGAACCCAATTCAACCGGATCACGGCTAATGTCATCCTTTATCATAGATTCCTCTGAACGGTTTTCGTCAACAATGATTTGTATATCAACCAACTCTGATTCTGGTTGTAGGACCAGCTCACCCGTTTCATTAGTGGCCTCTAGATCCAGTTGTGGTGCTTTTTCTGACAAGAAGTTTTCCTCACCTTCGTAGAGCAACCTGTTTACTTCGCCTTCCACCACGATAAATTCGGGGTTTTCCTGAGTTTCAGATTCAATGATTTTCTCAATATCGAATTTGTTAAGCGATGGTGTTTCTTCCTGTTCTATTTCTTCGATAAGTTCTGCATTCGCGACCTCAGGATCCTCTTCAGGTTTCGTTTCTTCGTCGAAATTTTCCTGAGTAGCAACTTTAGGTATAGGGAATCCGGTTTTGTTATTGCTGTTATTGACCTGATAAACAATATTGTTGGCAGAAGTAAATGTTACCGATGGCGAAATGTTATAACTTGGCTTAACCTCTTGTTCAGCTTCTTGCTCTTTAGCTAAATCTTTAACACTGTCATCCTCTTCTTTGGTTTCCTTAGATTCAAGAGAATTTAATTCTGGTAAAACAACTTGCTCTTTTTGAGGTTCTTCAATTATATTAGTTTTCTGATTGTCAGGTTCTTTATAGTCGGTTTTGGCGATAGGCAAACTTTCTTTTTTACCTGCCTTTTCAGAATTGATAAATTGATAAAGTATTTTTTTATCCGTGGTATAAGCTGCCGTTTCCGATAGATTTTCTTTGTACTTTTCCGGCTGATAGAGGTTGATCCCGAAAAGGTAAAGCGCTCTGATACTCTGCGCATAAGGTGTTTTTTCTGATTCGGTTGCCAGGACGGCCAAATCAGATTCGGTGATAATTTTTGGATTTTTTATTAATTCTAAAACTCTCGTATTCATGTCTTTACCAGTTGGCTACAATGTCATTAAAAATTTTGTTAATGATTCTCTCATTTACAATTTTCACCTGCGAAGTTTCTATGGTATTCAGGTCAAGATCGCTGTTGAAAACAGCCTCGTCACTATAACTTCTGTCAAAATTAAGCTTTGGGTCTTTGGCGTTTTCATAATGTACTTTTACAGTAATCGTTAGTTTGTTCTGTTGTGCTTGAACAATATTTCCTGTAGTTGTGGTTGTAGAATTACCAATACTCGTGGGCGTAATGTTATAATCTGTAATTTCCCCCTCTATCAGCAGATCCGGGTTTTCTACAGCACCTTTCAGCGTAGTCCGTTGCAAAAAACGGTTCTGCATAGCTACTGTAAAATCCTGGCTCAGACTCGGGAGGTTGTTAGCAGCATTGTTGGGGAATGTATTGATCTTTACCGTTTTCATATCCTCTCCCAAAGACGACCCTGAGAAAGTGTAACAATCTGTAAGGGTAAAGAGCAAAGAGCAAAGAGCAAAGAAAAAATATCTTTTCAAACTTTTAACCGCGAATTTTGAATTTTGAATTGTCATTTACTCCTCCAGATTATATTGTTTGATTTTTCTATAAAGCGTCCTTTGCGAAATTCCCAGTTCATCTGCAGCCCTGTTTCTACGGCCTTTATGTTTTTCCAATGCTTTGATAATCAAATCTTTTTCGTTGTTTTGCAGAGATAAAGATTCTGGTTTAGCTTCCTCTATTTCCACATCTTCTACATCATTAAAATGATGATCCTCATTATCCGAAATGATGGTTGGACGATGGTTCTCATTCTCAAAGTACAGCAATGAATTGGGGTTTTGGTTATGCGTTTCAGGCGTATAAATCCTGTTAATCAAGTTTTTTTCCTGATTACTCAGGTCACCATTTCCTCTGTTCTTTATCAGCTCCGAAGTTAATGATTTTAAATCATTGATGTCACTTCGCATGTCAAACAGGATTTTGTACATAATTTCCCTCTCCGAACCAAAATCTGAACCGGTGTTACTACCAGTATTTTTTTGTACCACAGCCGGCAGGTTAGCATTCATGGGGATATATTCTGCCAATTTTATCGCATTAATTTCACGGTTTTGCTCCACCACAGTCATCTGCTCTACCAGGTTTCTGAGTTGCCTTACATTACCCGGAAACGAATAACCTTCAAGGTACGAAACGGCATCCCGTGTCAAAGTAAGTTCCGGCATCCTATACTTTTCCGCAAAATCTACCGCAAATTTCCGGAACAGCAGATGGATGTCACCTTTCCTGTCCCGCAACGGCGGCATGTCTATCTGCACGGTATTCAGACGGTAGTACAAATCCTCACGGAAACGGCCGTCTGTAATCGCCTTCATCATATTAACATTGGTTGCAGCTACGATTCTCACATTGGTTTTCTGTACTTGCGAGGAACCAACTTTCATAAACTCGCCACTTTCTAAGACTCTAAGTAGTCGAACCTGAGTCTGCAAAGGCAATTCCCCCACTTCATCTAGGAAAATTGTTCCACCGTCCGCGACTTCAAAATAACCTTTTCTGGTTGTAGTCGCTCCTGTAAATGCACCTTTTTCGTGCCCAAAAAGTTCGGAATCTATCGTTCCTTCCGGGATTGCACCGCAGTTTACGACAATATAAGGTTGATGTTTTCTACGGGATTCTGCATGAATGATTTTGGGGATAAATTCTTTCCCCACGCCACTTTCACCGATGACCAAAACCGAAATATCGGTTGGTGCCACTTGGATCGCCTTTTCCAAAGCGCGATTAAGCGCAGGATAATTCCCAATAATCCCAAAGCGGGTTTTTATAGATTGTAAATCTGCCATTTTTCTTGATTAAAATATTTAGAAATTAAATATTACAGTTCAGTAATTTCTGTTCTGTAGATTTTGTTGTAATGATGTGTGTAAACATCTTTCATGGTTTTGCCTTCATCATATGTTTTGAGGGCCAATTGTTTTAATTCTAAATAATCTTTGTTTCTAATCTTTGAAATTTTACTTTTAAAATAAATATTTTCAGCAAAATCATAGATCTTGCTTTGTTTTTCAAAATTTTCTAACGCTTTGTCATACTTTCCTGAATAAAAATATAACGACCCTAGTTGGTAATAATCGTAAAATCCAAAGTGGTAATCCTTTTGTGAAAATAGATTTTCCAGTAAATCTATTGCCTTATCTTTCTGTCCAAGTGCAAAGTAGCAAATCGCTTTGGCAACATATAAGTTGTAATCGCTATTTGCCGAATATCCGATGTCTCCTGGGTTGTATCGTTCCAATTCATCAAAGTCAGCAATAGCACCATTGTAATCTCTAAGAAACTGATATTTACACCAACCTCTGTATCCAAGATGCATTTTGGGGTTGAGGCTTACTGCTTTGTCAATTAAAACTTTCCATGTAACGAAATCGCCATTTTTAAGATACGGGACAGCTTTTTCAGAATAGAGTTCTGAAAATGATGGGCAAAGTTCTATGGCTTTGTCAAAAAGTTCCTGTGATTGCCTCGTTCCCTGTCCTACTTCCTCCAGAAAATTATAGATCTTGCAAGCTTGTTTGCAGTTTTGATCCTGCATAACATTGCAGTTGACCTGCGCCTGAAGATTAGAATAAATAACCAGTACTAAAAGGCTAAGGTAATATTTCTGAAACTTTTCCATGCTCTATTTTGTAGGTTAAATATTGGTAGTAATCTACTTTCTTGCCTTCTATTTCTTTTGAAATCCAACCATCTAATTGTTTTGTAAAAGAAAGAATTTTTGCAGAAAATTTCTGATCTTGTTCTTTCTCTAAGTATTGGTTATCCATTTGCTGCATCCTGAAAAGTCCTGTTTTTCCTTCACAGTTAACTAAAAAGCGAATGGTTATGTACCCATTGATATCTTTTGAAGACTTTATGTTTTGCTGTTCTAATTGTCTGATAATCGCTAATTTTTCACCCTTGTATTTGACTCCACTTCCACCATTATAATACTGATAAGCATAAGCTCCATCAGATAGACATTTTTTAAAGTTGGGGTCATCTATCTTTTCATCAAATTCAATATTTCCTACATGCGTGGGATATTTTGAAACAATTTTCTCTGTTTGGCAACTAATCAACAGGGGTAATACGGATAATATGAACAAGAAAGATTTCATGAATATTCTACTTCACCGTTTCCCCCAAAAGCGTTCCCTGCGTATTGCCGTGGACAAAAACGGACACAAGGTCACCAATTTTTTGCCCTTCCTGCATATCGAAAACACAAACAGCATTTTGGGAATTACGCCCTTTCCATTGGTTTTTGTTCTTTTTTGAAATGCCTTCAATTAAAATTTCATGCACTCTTCCAACGTAGCCAGCCATTCTTTTTCTGGATAATTCGCCTTGCAAAGCAATCACTTCTGCAAGTCTTCTTTGTTTGACATCTGCCGGAATATCGTCTTCCATTTTCTTATGAGCCGGCGTTCCCGGCCTTTCGGAGTAGGCAAACATATAACCGTAATCATATTCTACCTCTTTCATCAATGACAATGTATCCTGATGATCTTCTTCGGTTTCGGTACAGAAGCCTATAATCATATCTTGGGAAAAGGAAATATCCGGAACGATTTCCTTCGCTTTTTTAATGAGCGCCAAATATTCTGCTCTGGTGTGCTGGCGGTTCATCAATCCGAGAATTCTGTCGCTGCCGCTTTGTACCGGCAAGTGAACATATTTGCAGATGTTGTCATGTTTTGCCATCACTTCAAACACATTGATATTCATGTCCTGAGGATTGGATGTCGAGAAACGAATTCTCATTTCCGGGACTGCATCCGCTACTAAACCAAGGAGTTGTGCGAAATCCACAGCAGTTGCTTTCTGCATTTCAGATGCTTTGGCAAAATCTTTTTTCGGGCCGCCGCCGTACCAAAGATAAGAGTCCACGTTTTGCCCCAACAATGTGATTTCTTTGTAGCCATTGCTCCAAAGATCCTGGCATTCCTGAATAATAGAATGGGGGTCACGACTTCTCTCGCGGCCTCTGGTAAACGGAACAACACAGAACGTACACATATTATCGCAACCTCGGGTAATGGTTACAAAAGCGGTTACGCCATTGCCTCCCAAGCGGACAGGATTGATGTCGGCGTAAGTTTCTTCTTTTGAAAGGATTACGTTGATGGCATCTCTGCCGCCGTCTGTTTCTTTGAGAAGGTTGGGCAAATCTCTGTAAGCATCTGGGCCAACAACCAAATCTACCAAATGTTCTTCTTCCAAAAATTTGGTTTTTAAACGTTCTGCCATGCAACCGAGAACGCCCACAGTAAGATTGGGGTTTTCTTTTTTCTGAGTTTTAAACTGGGAAAGGCGCATCCGAACCGTCTGCTCCGCTTTTTCACGGATGGAACAGGTATTTAAAAGAATTAAATCTGCTTCTTTTACGTCTAAAGTCGTATTGTACCCCTGTTCGTTAAGAATAGATGCAACAATTTCAGAATCAGAAAAGTTCATCTGGCAGCCATAGCTCTCCAGAAACAATTTTTTACTGTTTTCCGGTTTTTCTGCAATGGCAAATGCTTCGCCCTGTTTGGTTTCGTCTATATATTTTTCCTGCACTTTGTAAATAGATATGGGTTTAAGCTTTAGATTTTAAACTAAATTCTAAACGTTGGATTAGTCCGCAAAGATACAAAATATTGTGACAGAATGGCAGGGATAAAGGATTGAGTGAAATACCAAGAATTTGCATTATTCTCGAACAATTTCAATATACAAATTTTGTTTATATCAACGCTTTTAAGAAGCTGTAAAGATTAAAATTTGACTTGGGTAGACTAAGAATACAAACTTTTTCATAATTGGTGGATTACAGAAAATCCTTTGATTTTAATTGCTGGAGAATATGTAATTTTGATAATTAATGTTTCAAAAATGAAAATTACACTTAACAGAATCAATGACGATTTTTTGTTCGAATGCTCCAACGAACAGGGAAATTCTATATTATTGGATAATACCACTTTGCCCGGGGCAAAAGGCGTGTCTCCAATGCAATCAGTTTTAATGGCCGTTGCGGGATGCAGCGGAATAGATCTGGTTTCCATTCTAAAAAAACAACGTCAAACCATTAAGGATTTCAAAGCGGAGGTAGAAGGCGAAAGAGTTCAGGTAGATGAAGCGAAACCTTTCAAAACCATCAAAGTTAAATTCTTTTTGCAAGGTGAGATAGATCCTAAAAAAGCCCAAAAAGCTGCAGAATTGTCTTTCGAAAAATATTGCTCCGTCTCTAAAACACTAGAGCCTAATGTGGAAATCACTTATGAAGTAAGCGTTAACGGTGAACTCTTATCTTAAAAGTAGAGCATACTAGAGTTTGAGAGAAAATAATATCCTCAAACTCTAACATTCTCAAGCCTATCTGTTAGCCAACCTCGGCTGAATCAACTTCGCCACGGTAGAGGTCCATCCCGTTTGGTGAGAAGCGCCAACGCCGCGGCCATTATCCCCGTGGAAATATTCGAAGAACATGATGTAATCTTTGAAATGCGGATCTTGGTTAAACTTGCTTATTCCTCCATTGAATGCTCTGTTTCCGGCATCATCTTTCAAAAATATGTTGCACAATCTGTTGCTGATGTCTTTGGAAACTTCATCCAGGTTTTTAAGTTCGCCACTGCCTTTTGGATATTCAATTTTAAGCGCATCGCCGTAAAAGAAATGGAACCGCTGCAAGCTTTCTACAATGAGGAAATTGATAGGAAACCAGATGGGCCCGCGCCAATTGCTGTTGCCGCCAAACATGCGGCTGTCACTCTCTGCCGGCGTGTAATAGACAATATGTTCCTGATCATGCACGGTAAACCGGAAAGGATCTTTTTCATAAATTTTGGACAAAGCACGGATGCCATAATCACTCAGGAATTCGGCTTCATCCACCAATCGGTTAAGGACTTTCGTTAATCGGTTTTTTCTGAGGATACTTAGGAGATGTTTGTTGCCTTCGCCTTCCACATACCATTGGGAAACCAGTTTGGTGAGATCCTGTTTATTCCTGAGCACCCATTCCATCCTTTTTTTGAAAGCCGGCAGTTTTTCCAGCAGGCTGTGTTCTACCACTTCTACAGCAAACATCGGGATCAAGCCAACAATACTCCTCAGTTTGAGGTTCACACTATCGCCATTGGAGAGCTGAAGCAAGTCATAGAAAAAGCCATCTTCCTCATTCCAAAGGCCCTGCTTGCCTTCGCCAATGTTTTCCATCGCTTCGGCAATGTAAAGGTAATGTTCAAAAAACTTGATGGCCATATCTTCGTACACGGGATTGTAAGTGGCGAGTTCCATGGCCATCCTCATCATATTGAGAGCATACATCGCCATCCAACTGGTTCCGTCAGCCTGTTCCAGATGCTCACCTTCGCTGAATTCCATATTCCGGTCAAACGCCCCAATGTTATCCAGTCCTAAAAATCCTCCTCCGAATATATTATTGCCATTATAATCTTTCCGGTTCACCCACCATGTAAAATTGAGCAGTAATTTTTGGAAAACCCGTTCTAGGAAAGCCAGATCAGGTTTGCCGTTATTTTTTTCATCGATTTTAAAAACCCGGAAAGTCGCCCAGGCATGTACCGGCGGGTTGACATCATCAAAATTCCATTCGTAGGCTGGTAACTGTCCGTTGGGATGCATGTACCATTCTTTGGTAAGAGTAACCAGCTGGTTTTTGGCAAATTCAGAATCAATCAAACTGAAACTTACGCAATGAAATGCCAAATCCCAGGTCGCATACCATGGGTATTCCCACTTATCGGGCATCGATATAATATCTTTGTTATGGAGGTGTGCCCAATTGCTATTTCTTACAAAGCCTTTTCTCTGAATGGGAAAATTTGGATCACCTTTTAGCCATTTGGCAACATTGTAATGGTAAAACTGCTTGTTCCACAAGAGGCCGGCAAAGGCTTGTCGCTGCACATTTTTTTCATCCTCGCTTTCAATATCTTTCTGGATATTTTGGTAGAATTCATCAGACTCCTGCTTTCTCCTGAAAAAAACATCATCAAAATCCATAAAGGCATCATCCATGACATGTGGAGATAGCCTAAATTCAAAAACGTGGTGGCTGTTGGCATCTATCATTTCCTCACAGCAGAACGCTGCCTTACTTCCTGTTTTTGATGGGTTTACAGTGTCAAGACCTTTGGTGACATATTGGTTGATACCATCTTTGTAAAAGCCTTCGGTTTTCGGCAGTTTATAAAGCCTGGCACGGTTGGTTTCGTTCTCACAAAACAAGGCTTCTTTATTCCGGTTTCTGGCGTATAATTTTTTGGTGCTCAGTGCATTGTGATGGATGTCGATTTCCCCTTCTCTGGTAAAATTGAGTTGCCCTTTATAATCATTATAGCCCCAAACCCAATTGTTGCGGAACCAAACGGTTGGCAGGACTATAATGGGAGCTGCCTGGTCACTTCTGTTATTCACATCTACACGTATCAGGATGTCATCTGTGCCGGCTTTGGCATATTCTATAAAAATATCAAAGTAGGCATCATTATCAAAAATCCCCGTGTCTATAATCTCATATTCCTGATCTTTGTTGGATCGGCTGGCGTTGGTAAGAACAAGGTCATCGTAAGGAAATGCATGGATGGGATACTTGTAAACCATCTTCATATAGCTGTGGGACGGCGTGTTGTCCAGATAATAAAAAATCTCCTTAATATCCTCCCCATGGTTGCCCTGGTAATTGCTCAGTCCAAAAAAACGTTCTTTGATTCTGACATCATTTTTATTCCAAAAGGATAGTGCAAAACACAACAGTTGCTTGTCATCCGAGATGCCGGCAATGCCTTCTTCTGCCCAGCGATAGGTCCAGGATTCGGCAGTGTCGTGACCCGTAAATCCCCATGCATCACCGTTGGTACTATAATCTTCGCGTACATTTCCCCACTGGCGGTGGCTAACGTATGGACCCCATTTTTTCCAGTTTGGATTTTTTAATTTTTCTTCTTCACTCATGCTTGTAATTATTTTTTTAGAATAATTATGTTGTTTTTTATCAGGAGCATCAGGCTTATACTGTGGTGTCACTTTTCATCCCGCTGTCCACTATCTCTTTTTCTCGGTGCCCGAGTGTAGCCCAAGTCAACCAAGAAAAAGGATGCCGTTCCCATCGGGGCTATGTTGAGGTTTAGTTATTCTTTCAACAAATAATGATAGTTGATAAATAATAGTTCTGAATTACAACTTTTTGGTTATCAGTAATCACTTATCACTTATCATTCATCATTTATAATTACCCGTTGTCCGAAAAGCTTTCCAAGCTAGTCATCCCGCCATCTACATAGATGCTGGCTCCGGTAATATAATCCGAATAATCACTCGCCAAAAATACGGCTAAATTTCCAATGTCTTCGGGTTTACCGATACGGTCATAAGGGATAAGCGTCATCAGCGCATCCAGTGATTTTTGATTGTCCCAAGCCGATTTGTTGATAGGTGTTTGGATGGCGCCGGGACAAATATTATTGACACGGATTCTGTTTTTACCATATTCCTGAGCCAATGTCTGCATCAGCATTCTTAGCGCGCCTTTGCTGGCAGCATAGTTGGCGTGCCCTGCCCAGGGTATAGTCTCGTGCACACTGCTGATATTGATGATTTTTCCCAAAGCGCAAGACTTATCGGTCATGCCGCGTTTCAAAAATTCTTTGATAGCTTCCTTCGAGCAGAGGAATTGCCCGGTAAGATTCACATCGATAACTTTTTGCCACTGCTCCAGTGTCATATCAATAAAGGCCGCATCCTGCTGCAATCCTGCGTTGTTCACAAGGATATCAACCGTTCCGTATTTATCAATAGTGGTTTTAAACATCGCCAACACTTCATCCTCTTTGCTAACGTCGCATTGGATAATAAAGCCTTCGCCTCCGTTTTCTTCTATGGTTTTCAAAGTATCTTCGGCCTCGGGCTTCGAATGCTCCGAAGAATGGTTGACAATAACAATGGCTCCTGATTGGGCAAGGCTGATCGCAATTCCTTTACCTATTCCGCTGCTAGATCCTGTAACAATGGCGACCTGTTTATTTAGATTAATATTCATAATTTATTTTGTGTGGTTTTTCCCAAGCAAATATTGTACACAAATGATGATATAAAATTCTTAAAATTGATTGTTAATAAAAAATTTATAATGACATTTTTCAATTTATTTGGAAAAACAGCATTTTCTTAACTATCTTTGCAGTCATATTTGTTCATTCACATATTGAAAATGTTATCGAGAAAGGTGGAGAGATTAGACTCTATGAAACCTTGGCAACCCTTTGGCAACGAAGAAGGTGCTAAATTCTACTCAGTTTTTTGAGGGAGATAACGTGCAGTTTATTCTACATTCCCGTAGCATTTTCAATTTTTTTACATCACAATTGGAAACCACGCTACAACATATTAACATTCATCAATTCAAGACTCAGAACGGAAAAGTTCTCGATATTCCATTAAGCTTTCAGCTTTTTGGGAAAGAGCTGCATTCGGCTCCCATTATATTGGTTAATCATGCCCTGACAGGGAATTCTGATGTGGCTGGCGGAAATGGCTGGTGGAAAAAAATGGTGGGTAAACAAAAAGTTATAGATACCGAGAAATATACGGTTATATGTTTTAATGTTCCTGGAAATGGATTTGATAATTATTTTGTAGAATCATACAAAGATTTTAGGGCATATGATATCGCTAAAATTTTTTTGGAAGGTCTTAAGGTATTAAATATCAAAGTTCTATTTGCGTTGATTGGTGGTTCCGTTGGCGGCGCCATTGGTTGGGAAATGTTGGCTCAAGAGCCTGACATCGCAAAGCATTTTATCCCTATTGCTACCGATTTTAAAACCACCGACTGGTTATACTCTCAATGTTTGGTGCAGGAGTTTTTATTGGAAAGTGAAGAGCAGCCGCTGCAGAAAGCCAGGACACACGCCATGCTATGTTACAGAACGCCAGAATCTCTTAATCTGAGATTTAATAGAGAGCTTTCCGAGACTGGATTTTGGAAATCTCGCGAATGGTTGGATTATCACGGTAATTCTTTAAACGAAAGATATAGTTTGAAGGCGTATCGGCTGATGAATCACTTGTTAATGACGATTGATGCAGATATAAGTAAACTGTCAAAAGATACAGCATCCATACATCTAATATCGGTAGATACAGATCTGTTTTTTCCAGCTTTTGAAATCAAAAAAACATTTCAAATATTGGTAAATCGGTGCAACGTGTCTTATCACGAGATAAAATCAATCCATGGCCATGATGCTTTCCTGATGGAGTATGAACAGCTCAACGATATTTTAAACCCAATTTTTAATTCAAAAAAATCTTCAATAAAAGATGACAAATAAAAACGCAATTAATATCTATCGAAACAAAGCCTTGGTAAATTTTGAAGGCAAAGATTTTCTGGGTCATATAGGTATTGACTCCCGAATTTTCAAGGCTTTGAATGGCGGCGGAATCAGCGTGGGCGTGATTTCACAGCAAGCGATAGAAAATGGGATTTCTGTTTTGGTAGATGACAGCGATGCAGAGGCCGCTGTATGCTTTCTTCTTGAAGAATTTAAGGAAGAAAAGGAAAAAGGTTTTGTAGAGAATATCCATAGTGTGAATAATCTCACAGTTATCGGCTTTGTCTCGGAAAATTACAGTAAGATTTTATCAGAACTTCAGCGAAACAAAATTTTCCCATTGTTGTTAAGCCAAATCGCTTCGGCTGGTAGGGTGAACATTGTTGTTACCGGAAACCAAACCGAAATTGCTAAAAATATCATCGAAACCGAAATCTACGGAAAACCCAAAACAGTGCATCTCGCTTTGATTGGCCATGGTAATGTTGGAGGTACGCTGATTGAGCAGATTCTGGACTCGGCCTACGATATCCTGAACCGCAAAAGAGTGGATTTGAAAATTGTTGCCATTGCCAACTCTAGGAAAGTGGCTTTCAATAAAGCAGGTTTCGGAAGCGACTGGCGGCAGAAAATCAAATATTCCCAAACCGAATCCAGCGTACAGTCCTTGGTGGATTTTGCAAACGAGCACCATTTGGAAAACCTCGTAATGGTGGATAATACGGCCAGCAAAGATTTTGTGAAAAATTATCCAACCTTTGTTGACAACGGATTTGACATTGTAGGGTCCAACAAGATCTATAACACATTGCCAATTGCAGAGTACCGAAGCTTTAGAAAATTATTAGAAAAAAATAAAAAGAAATACCTCTACGAAACCAATGTTGGCGCAGGTTTACCTTTAATTGATACAATTAAATTGCTGCATCTTTCCGGTGAAAACATCACAAGGATCAAAGGTGTTTTTTCCGGAACTTTGAGTTATGTTTTCAATAATTTTTCTTTGAGGAATGACCAATTTTCAACGATTATTAACGAAGCTTTGGAAAAAGGTTACACAGAACCGGACCCGCGCGAAGATTTGTCGGGTAATGATGTGGCGAGGAAACTGTTGATCCTGGCAAGAGAACTGGATTTGATTAATGAATTTGAGGATATCAATATTCAGAATCTAGTTCCGGCAAATCTCCTTTCGGTTTCAAAAGAAGAATTCCTTTCAAGATTAGGTGAGTTGGACGATGAGTATCAGAAAATCAAAGAAAATCAGAAACCTGACTACGTTTTGCGTTACGTAGGCGATTTGCACGGCGACCTTCATTCGGAAAAAGGCGAATTGGATGTTAAATTGATTTCTGTTCCTGCCAATTCAGCTTTGGGACAACTGAAAGGTTCAGATTCCATCTTCGAAATCTACACCGAAAGTTATGGTGAAAATCCTATCGTGATTATGGGCGCCGGAGCCGGAGCCAAAGTCACTGCCAGAGGTGTTTTCGGAGATATTTTAAGATTAAGCGAAACAAAATAAATTTAATATACCAATCTACCAATGTAAAATGTAACAATGACATTGGTAAATTGCTAAACCGATACATTGTTACGTTGCAATATGGAAAATTTCGAAACATTAGCCATCAGAACCCAAACCGAGCGTACTCAGTTTGACGAGCATTCTACACCTTTATACCTTACTTCCAGCTTCGTTTTCGAAGATGCAGAAGATATGCGTGCCAGCTTTGCCGAGGAAAAAGATAAAAACCTGTACAGCCGCTTCAGCAACCCCAACGTTACCGAATTTATCAACAAAATTGCCAAAATGGAAGGTGCCGAATCCGGTTACGCGTTTGCAACAGGAATGGCCGCAATTTATTCCGTTTTCGCAGCCTTGCTTAGCTCGGGAGATCACATCTTGAGCTGCCAATCGGTGTTTGGTTCTACGCATACGCTGTTTACCAAATATTTTCCAAAATGGAATATCAACACCACTTATTTCAAAGCCGAAGACGCTTCAACAGTAGAAGATTTAATTCAGCCCAATACAAAAGTCCTTTATCTGGAAACACCAACCAATCCTGCGATTGAAGTTTTGGATTTGGAATTTTTCGGTCAGGTTGCTAAAAAGCACAATCTGATTTTTATTGTAGATAACTGTTTTGCAACACCTTATTTACAGCAACCGAATAAATACGGTGCAGACATTGTGGTACATTCTGCCACCAAATTGATTGACGGGCAAGGTCGTGTTTTGGGTGGCGTGGCGGTCGGAAAAGCAGATTTGATCCGCGAGATTTATCTGTTTGCGAGAAACACAGGCCCTGCGATGTCGCCTTTCAATGCCTGGGTTTTGAGCAAAAGTTTGGAAACTTTGGCAATCCGGGTAGAGAAACATTGCGAAAACGCTGTTAAAGTAGCAGAGTTCCTAGAAAATCATCCGAATGTAGATTTGGTAAAATATCCATTCCTGAAATCGCATCCAAGCTACGAAATTGCTAAAAAACAAATGAAATTAGGCGGAAATATCGTGGCTTTCGAAATCAAAGGCGGAATCGAAGGCGGTCGGAATTTCTTAAACAGGATTAAAATGTGTTCTCTTTCCGCCAACTTGGGTGACACGCGGACGATTGTCACGCATCCCGCTTCCACAACGCATTCCAAGCTTTCCGACGAGGAGAGAAATGAGGTTGGAATTACCGCTGGATTGGTGCGTTGCTCCGTTGGATTGGAAAATGTTGATGATATAATTAACGATTTGAAACAAGCTTTAGACTAATGAAATAAAAGGGATTAGGAGCAACAAGGTTTCTTCTTCGAATAACGATTACAACCCGCTGTCCGCTATATCTTTTTTGTTTTTTACAACATTTGTCATTCTGAGTTTGTCGAAGAATCCAAAAAACAAAAAAGGATGCCGCTACCATCGGAGCTATGTTGAGGTTTTGTCTTTTAATCGATGATAAAGAGGATCCACCGAAAAACCTTATCAGGGTTTGAATCCCTGACAAGGTTAGTGAAAAAAATAAAGACTTTGCATTTAAAATGAATTATGAACAATTCAGAACAATTATATAAAGCGCTTAATGAGCGTATTCTCATCCTCGACGGAGCAATGGGAACGATGATTCAGCGTTACAATTTTACAGAAGAGGATTATCGCGGCGAGCGGTTCAAAGACTGGAAATCTCCCCTGAAAGGGAACAATGATTTGTTATCTTTAACACAACCGGAAGCGATTGCGGAGATTCACAAAAAATACCTTTTGGCAGGCGCAGATATCATAGAAACCAACACGTTTTCTGGAACTACCATTGCAATGGCGGATTATCATATGGAAGATTTGGTATACGAACTTAACTATGAATCAGCCAAAATCGCCAAAAAAGTCTGCGAAGAATTTACGGCTCAGAATCCTGACAAACCAAGATTTGTAGCAGGTTCTATGGGGCCAACCAACAGAACGGCAAGCCTAAGCCCTGATGTTAACGACCCAGGCTACAGAGCCATCACTTTTGATGAACTCAGAGTGGCGTATAAACAACAGGCAGAAGCTTTGCTGGACGGAGGTTCTGACATTCTTTTAGTAGAGACTATTTTCGATACTTTGAATGCAAAGGCCGCTCTTTTTGCGATTGACGAAATCCGGGAAGAACGACATATCACTATTCCAATTATGGTGTCCGGAACCATTACCGATGCGTCAGGAAGAACGTTGAGCGGGCAGACGGCGGATGCCTTTTTGATTTCTGTTTCCCATATGGATTTGATAAGCGTTGGTTTCAACTG
Source organism: Epilithonimonas sp. (assembly GCF_056329745.1). Lineage (NCBI taxonomy): Bacteria > Pseudomonadati > Bacteroidota > Flavobacteriia > Flavobacteriales > Weeksellaceae > Epilithonimonas > Epilithonimonas sp. The sequence goes on from NZ_JBWEYV010000004.1 coordinate 91,245, forward strand.
CGCGTTAGGAGCAAAACAATTAACGCCTTACCTTGAGATTCTCGCCCATCATACCAATTTTGGGATTTCTGCATATCCCAACGCCGGTTTACCGAATGCTTTCGGTCAATATGATGAGTCGCCGGAATTTATGGCAGAACAAATCCGCGAATATGTAGAAAAAAGATTAATGAATATCATCGGTGGTTGTTGCGGAACAACGCCGGAACATATCAAAGCCATTGCCGATCTGGTAAAAGATTATGAACCGAGGAAACTCAATGTAACAATATAGAAATGTAGCAATTTACCAATTTTTAAAATGTGTCATTCTGAAAGAAGTGAAGAATCTCATTGTTGCATTGGTAAATTTTTACATTGATAAATTAATTTATGGAAACAGATTGTAAAAGAAGATATCTAAAACTCTCAGGCCTTGAGCCCTTAATCATAACACCAGAATCCAACTTTATCAATGTTGGAGAGAGAACCAATGTGGCTGGTTCCAAAAAATTTCTTCGGTTAATAAAAGAAGAAAAATATGCAGAAGCGCTGGATATTGCAAGAAATCAGGTAGAAGGCGGCGCTCAGATCTTGGACGTCAATATGGATGACGGCCTTTTGGATGGTAAATATGCAATGGTGAAATTCCTTAACCTTATTGCTTCAGAGCCGGATATTGCCCGAATCCCCATAATGATTGATTCTTCAAAATGGGAAATTCTGGAAGCTGGATTGCAGGTGGTTCAGGGAAAGCCTGTTGTCAATTCCATCAGTTTGAAAGGTGGCGAAGAAGATTTTATCAAACAAGCCAAATTAATCAAAAGATACGGAGCGGCAGCGATTGTAATGGCTTTCGATGAGGTGGGACAAGCCGATAATTACGAAAGAAGAATCGAAATTTCCAAAAGGTCTTACTATATTTTGGTGAACAAAGTCGGTTTCCCTTCCGAGGACATTATTTTCGACCTTAATATTTTTCCTGTGGCGACAGGGATGGACGAACACCGCAAAAACGCGATTGATTTCATCGAGGCAACAAGGTGGGTCCGTACCAATCTCCCGAATGCGTCGGTTAGTGGTGGTGTTTCCAATGTGTCGTTTTCGTTCCGTGGCAACGATTCGGTTCGCGAAGCAATGCACTCCGTTTTCCTTTACCACGCTATAAAAGCTGGGATGAATATGGGAATCGTAAATCCGACAATGTTGGAAGTGTATGACGAGATCCCAAAGGATTTGCTGGAATTGGTAGAAGATGTAATGCTCGACCGAAAAGAGGACGCCACAGAAAAATTACTCGATTATTCCGAAACGCATAAATCTACTAAAAGGGAAAAAACCGAGGATTTGTCCTGGCGGGAACAGTCTTTGCAGGAGCGGATTACTTATGCACTGGTAAAAGGAATCGACCGTTTTATCGAAGAAGATGCGGAAGAAGCAAGAAAAATGTCCAAACGACCGCTGGATGTTATCGAAATTAATCTGATGACTGGGATGGGGGTTGTTGGTGACCTTTTCGGAAGTGGGAAAATGTTCTTGCCTCAGGTGGTGAAATCCGCAAGGGTGATGAAAAAAGCGGTGGCCTATCTTCAGCCTTTCATCGAAGCAGAAAAAGACCAGACCCAAAAATCCAACGGAAAAGTGTTGATGGCAACAGTAAAAGGTGATGTTCACGATATTGGTAAAAATATTGTGAGCGTGGTTTTGGGTTGTAACAATTACGAAATTGTAGATCTCGGCGTGATGGTACCGGCAGAAAAAATTATCCAAACCGCGATTGATGAAAACGTCGATGTAATTGGATTGAGCGGACTAATTACGCCAAGTCTGGACGAGATGGTTCATATTGCAGATGAGTTGGAACGCAAAAATCTTGATTTTCCTCTGTTAATCGGTGGTGCAACCACTTCCAAAGCGCATACAGCCGTTAAAATCTCACCGAAATATTCAAATACCGTCGTTCACGTCAACGATGCTTCACGAGCGGTTGGTGTTGTAAGTTCACTTCTCAACAAAGATAAATCCAATGCTTATGCTTTGGAGATTAGGAAAGATTATGATGAATTCCGGGAAAAATTCCTGAATCGTCAAGTCGAAAAAGAATATGTCCCGATTGCAGAAGCACGTGAGAAAAAATTCAAAATCGATTGGGACAATGAGCTGATTCCGAAACCAAAAAAATTAGGAATTACCATTATCGAAGACCAAAACCTGGATGAATTGGTTGATTTTATTGACTGGTCTCCGTTTTTCAGAAGTTGGCAATTGTTTGGGAAATTCCCTGAAATTTTAACCGATAATGTGGTGGGAGAACAGGCTACGATTTTGTATAATGAAGCGCAGGCAATGCTAAAAAAAATCTTGGAAGAAAAGAGCTTCAAAGCGAAAGGTATTTTCGGGATTTTCCCGGCAAATGCTGATGAGCAAGATGATATTTTGGTTTATGATGACAATCAAAATGTTATTTCGACGTTCAGAACCCTGCGTCAGCAAAGCAAAAGGTCAGAAGGTAAAGAATATTTGGCTTTAAGTGATTTTATTGCGCCAAAAAATTCGGGAAAACAGGATTACATAGGAGCTTTCTGCGTTTGTACAGGCTTTGGAGCCGATGAACTGGCCAAAGAATATGAAGAACAAAATGACGATTACAACGCCATAATGGTGAAAGCCTTGGCAGACCGTTTTGCAGAAGCTTTTGCCGAATATCTTCACAAAAAAGTCCGAACCGAATATTGGGGTTATTCCCAAGATGAAACGTTGGACAACGAGGAATTGATCAAAGAAAAATACCTCGGAATCCGACCTGCTCCAGGTTATCCTGCTTGCCCGGATCATTTGGAAAAACTGACGATTTGGGATCTGCTAAAAGTGGATGAAAACATTGGTGTCACCTTAACCGAAAGTCTCGCAATGTGGCCGACTGCTGCGGTTTCCGGATATTATTTCGGGAATGAAAAATCAAAATATTTTGGCGTCGGGAAAATTGATGAAGACCAACTGAAAGATTACGCAGAACGGAAAAATATTGACTTGGATTACGCCCGAAAATGGCTCGCTCCAAACTTAGCGGATTAAAATTATTTAAAATTATTGAATGAAAATTACTGACCATATAAAAAACGCCAACGGCAAAACGCTTTTTTCTTTTGAGATTGTGCCTCCGCAAAAGGGCGTAGGGATTGCCGATTTGTATAAAAATATCGATCCGTTGATGGAGTTTAAGCCGCCGTTTATTGATGTCACCACTTCCCGGGAAGAATATATTTTCCTGGAAAGAGGAAATGGTCTGATGGAACGGAAAATCACCAGAATGCGCCCTGGGACTTTGGGGATTTGCTCAGCCATTCAGCACAAATATAATGTAGACACGGTGCCTCACGTGCTGTGTGGTGGTTTTACAAGAGAAGAAACCGAATATCTTTTGGTGGATTGTATGTATTTGGGAATCAATAATATTGTGGCACTGAGAGGTGATGCTATGAAGGGTGAAAAATATTTTGAACCTACCAAAGGTGGAAACCGCTATGCTTCTGACCTCGTGAAACAAATCCACGATTTGGGAATGGGCGAGTATCTCCACGGGAAAATAGAATGTAAGGATAACAGCAGCTTCTGCATTGGTGTTGCCGGCTATCCCGAAAAGCATATCGAGGCGCCGTCTATGAACTACGATTTGCAAATGCTGAAGAAAAAAGTGGATGCAGGTGCAGATTATATTGTGACACAAATGTTTTTTGACAATCAAAAATATTTTGATTTTGTGAAACATGCGCGCGAAATTGGCATTGATGTGCCGATTATCCCAGGAATCAAACCGATTGCCACCAAAACACATTTGCAGCTATTGCCACAGGTATTCAAAATCGATTTGCCGGAAACTTTAATCAATGAGGTTTTGAAATGCAGAACCAATACCGATGTTCGGGAAGTGGGAGTAGAATGGGCAATCCAGCAATGTAAGGAGCTTCTGGATTTTGGCGTTCCAGTCCTGCATTTTTACTCGATGGGTAAAAGTGATAATATCCTTAAAATAGGTCGCGAAGTTTTTTAACACAAAAGAGATGCAGTTTGTATCTCTTTTTTTAATTTTACCATTCAACAAAATTTATGAAGCTTACCGGACCTTTCAAACAAGTGATCACGCTCAACCACCTTCCCTTAAAAGGAAAATTGACGGATGAAGAATTAAAAATCACAACAGATGCAGGGATTTTAACCGCAGAAGGGAAAATCCTGCAAACAGGAAGTTTCAATTCTCTAAAACAAAAATTCCCCAATGCTGAGATTGATTTTGTTGAAGGTGATCAAATTGTGCTTCCGGCTTTTGTGGATGCCCACACGCATATTTGTTTCGGGGGAAACCGGGCGAATGACTTCGCAATGAGGAATGCCGGAAAATCATACCTCGAAATTGCGGAATCCGGCGGTGGAATCTGGAGTTCTGTTCAGCATACCAGAGATGCTTCAGAAGATGATTTGGTTAAAGGAATCCTAAAAAGGGTCGATGCTCTTCTCAAGCAGGGCATTACAACCATCGAAGTAAAAAGTGGTTATGGCCTTAATGCCAATGAGGAACTGAAAATGTTACGTGCCATCAAAAAAGCACAATCCAAAACAATGGCAACTTTGGTCCCGACTTGCCTCGCTGCGCACCTCAAACCAAAAGATTTCGAAGGTTCGTCCGAAGCTTATCTCAATTATATTTTACAAGAAATTCTTCCCAAAGTAAAAGCCGAAAATCTGGCTAATCGAGTTGATATCTTTATTGAAAAATCAGCATTTCAGTCGGAAGAAAGCAAAAATTTTCTATTGAAAGCAAAAGAATTAGGCTTTCAAATCACCGTCCACGCAGACCAGTTTACGCCGGGTAGTTCTCGGATTGCCGTGGAAGTAGGTGCCAAATCTGCTGACCATCTGGAAGCAACCATTGATAATGATATTGATTTTTTGGCGAATTCAAATACCGTTGCTATTGCTTTGCCGGGCGCAAGCCTTGGTCTAGGCGAGCCATTTTCCCCAGCCAGAAAAATATTGGACAAAGGTGGAATTTTAGCCATCGCCACAGACTGGAATCCGGGCTCTGCGCCAATGGGAAATCTCGTAACCCAAGCTTCGGTTTTGGCGACTTACCAGAAACTGACAACAGCCGAGGTTTTGGCAGCAATCACGTTTCGGGCGGCTTATGCTTTGGATTTGGAAGACAGAGGCATTTTGGCGGAAGGTAAAAAGGCAGATTTCATCACCTATGAAACCGATAATTTTCAGAATATCCTGTATCATCAGGGAAGTCTGAAACCGAAAAATGTTTACATTAACGGCGAAAAAATATAGAACATGTTTGAATGGGCAGGTCGCTTTGATGGCGAGGAAGAATCTTATCAAAGGATTTTTCAGAGAGTGGAAACAGAATCGGATTATGAGACGATTAATCCAAATGATTTTGCCTTACACGGATTCGCTGTGGATGAAGGTGTGAAACGTAACAAGGGTAGAGTCGGCGCGCAGAAAGCACCGGATCTGATCCGTAAAAATATGTGCAATTTTCCTGTGGTCAACTCAGGGTTTTCTTTGAAAGATTTTGGGAATATCCATTGCGATAATAATGATCTCGAAGGGACACAGAATCTGCTGTCTGAAAAAGTAACGAAAGTACTATCCAAACAAGGTAGATCTGTAGTTTTAGGCGGTGGCCACGAGCTTACTTTTGCGCATTATTCCGGCATCAGGAAAGCGTTTCCCCATCACAAAATCGGGATTATCAATTTCGATGCCCATTTTGATAACCGTGAACCGGAAAATGGTTTGGCAACGTCAGGAACAGGCTTTTGGCAGATTGCACAAGAAGGCGAGATCCATTCTTTGCATATTGGGATTCAGAAGAACAGTAATACTAGGAAATTGTTTGAATTAGCAGATCAGTGGGGAATGAAATACATCCTGGCAGACGAAATCTATCCAGAAAGTATCCCGAACCTGATGTTTAGTATCAATGCATTTTTGGATGATGTAGATGTGGTTTATGTCACGGTTTGTATGGATGTTTTCAATGCGGCTATTGCGCCTGGCGTAAGCGCCCCAGCTTATAATGGGATTTTTGCAGATCACAGTTTTATGCAGATGTTCCGCCATATTTTGAGTCAGGAAAAGACGAGAGCATTGGATGTTGCAGAAGTTAATCCTGATTTTGACATTCAGGAAAGAACGGCAAGGTTGGCGGCAAGCCTTGTGAATGACTGGTTTATGATTTAAGAAAATTATTTAATGAAATACGACAGCATAATTTTTGATCTGGACGGCACACTTTGGAACGCGTCCGAGACGATGTTTAAAGCCTTTAATGATGGCCTGCACGAGGTTGGCATCCAGGTCAGTATCACCTCTCAGACGGTTCGGGATTTTTCGGGGATGAAGATGGATGATATTTTTGCAAAGCATTTTAGCTTTGTTCCAAAAGAGAAACTAGCTGCTTTTGAGGCGGTTTATTCGCAGAGAGAAAAAGATTATATAGACAGGTTGGGTGGCGAACTGTATCCCAATGTCAAAGAAACTTTGGAAAAACTACAGCAAAATTACAGACTTTTCATCGTCAGCAATTGTATGAAAGGTTACATCGAAGCTTTTCTCAGGTTTTACCATTTTGAGCATCTTTTTGAGGATTTTGACTGCTTTGGCAATCAGGGTTTCCCAAAGGATAAAAATATTAGGTTGATAGTAGAACGCAATCATTTGGAAAACCCAGTCTATGTTGGCGATACCATTTGGGACAAAGAATCCTCAGAGAAAGCCGGGGTTGACTTCATCCATGCAGCTTATGGTTTTGGTAAAATTGAAAATCAGGGTGTTAAGATATATAAGTTTGAAGATTTGCTGTTACTACATTAAAATTTGGGCAGCTTTTCCGCGCTCCGTTCCCGCTATCCCGAGCCAACGCTTGTCCCTTCGCTATTCGGGATGAGCTCCACTCAGCTCGGGCTGCACAAGATTCCCTGTTTCAAAGTTAGAAACAAAAAAAGCCTTATCTATTTTTGATAAGGCTTTTAGAATTTTAATCAGAAAAGATTATTTAAACTCAATCGGGAATTTTACCTGAGCATTGTCCCAGCCGGCGTAAAGATCTGCACCGGTTTTGGTTTGTACAAATGTCACCGAAAAATATTCGATTGGCGAAGTCGTTTTTTCAACAGGAACTGTAAATCTTACAACGTCCTTGCTTTTGTCATAGGCATAAGCACCCCATTTATCTGTGTCAGAATTGAGGATAATTGTCCATTCTGTTTCATTGGGAACCGCAAAAAGGCTGTAAGTCCCGGCCGGAATTTCTTTTCCACCAATTTTAACAGGCGTATAAAACTTGATTTCGGTATCTTCATTGGCACCAAAACGCCAGATTTCTCCATACTTAACCAAATTTCCGAAAACCACACGGTTCTTTTTCTGCGGGCGCGAATAGATTACTTTCACTTTGGGCGTTTCCGTCTTCGATGATGTTACCTGAAGCGGATAATATACAGCATCCATCGGACTTACATCTACCGAAAAATAGTTCAGTTTTGTCGGGTCAATTTTAGCTTGTGAAAATGCGCTGGCTCCTATAAGCAAAGAAGCGGCAATGATTAGGTTTTTCATTATGATTTACTTTATTTTTAATAACTGTTCAATAGCCTGGTCCAATGTTTCCTGCTTCTTGGCAAAACAGAAGCGGATCACTTTTTCATCCGTTTTATCCTTATAAAATGCAGAAAACGGAATGGTAGCCACTTTATATTCTTTTGTCAGCCAATAGCAAAAATCTTTATCCTGCTCATCAGAAATTGCGCCAAATTGAGCCGAAAGAAAATAGGTACCTTCACAATCCAATAATTTGAAGGGTGTTTCGGCAAGCGCATTTTTTAGATAATCTCTTTTCTGTTGGAAAAATGTTGAGATTCCGGCAAAATCATCCATCGTCTGCAAATATTGAGCAATCGCAAACTGTGCCGGTGTGTTGACACTAAACACGTTGAACTGATGAACTTTGCGGAACTCCTCCATCAACGCCTTTGGTGCACAAACATAACCTACTTTCCAACCCGTGATGTGAAGCAATTTCCCAAAAGAACCGACCACAAAAGTCCTTTCTTTAAGTTCCGGGTATTTGGACAAAGTCAGGTGGGGCTTTCCGTCAAAGGTAATACTTTCATAAACTTCATCACTTAGGATAATGATGTCTGTATCTTTCACGATCGAGATCAGCACCTCTATATCAGCTTGTTTCAGGATTTTTCCCGAAGGGTTATTAGGGTTGTTGATGATTATCATTTTGGTCTTGTCAGAAACCAAAGGTTTGACTTCTTCCCAATTAATTTCGTAATCGGGATAATGCATTTTGACATTTTTTACGATGCCGCCATTCAGGATAATTGCCGGTTCATAGCAATCATAAGCCGGCTCAAAAATAATCACTTCATCACCTTTCCCTACCAATGCAGATATGATTGTGAAGATAGCCTGCGTGGCACCAGCCGTTAAATTAATCTCAAAATCAGGGTGATAATCTACCTGATATTGCAAACTAAATTTTCTGGAAATTTCTTCCCTAAGTTCTTTGATCCCCAACAAAGGCGCATATTGGTTATGACCTTGTTTTGCAAAATCGCCAAGATATTGGATGAGGTTGTCATCCGGCTGATAGTCCGGAAATCCCTGCGAAAGATCGACGGCATTTTCCTGCTGTGCGAGCAGGCTCATCTCTGTGAAAATAGTGGTTTTCACATCAGGAAGTTTGGATTGTGGTAATCTTAATGTCATTATGAGTGTAAAAGTAAGTAAATTGATGATTGAGCATGCGTTAAAAAATGTTATACTTTACTTCAAGTCAGGTAAATTGTAATGCTATATATGTTCTAAGTGTTTTTATTTAGAATGTGACATTTTGTAAATTTGTAAAAATTTTTTGTTGAAACAGCTTATCTCCATCATCGGCAGTACAGGAATTGGGAAAACCAGGTTGGCAATAGATCTGGCCAACCATCTAGATACTGAAATCTTGTCCTGTGATTCCCGCCAGTTTTATAAGGAACTGAAAATTGGTACCGCTATGCCAACGGATGAAGAATTGGCCGAAGCCACACATTATTTTGTTGGGAACCTCAGCATTCAGGATTATTATTCCATTGGTCAGTATGAGGTGGATGCTCTTAAGAAGTTGGATGAAATTTTCCATGAAAAAGATTTTGCCATAATGGTTGGCGGAAGTGGGATGTATGAGAAAGCCGTTGTGGAAGGGATGAATGATTTGCCCGAAGCTGACGAAGACAATCAGAAAAAATTATCAGCAATTTGGGAAAATGAAGGCATTGAAGCTTTGCAAAAACTGCTTCAGGAGTTGGATCCGGATTATTTTTCGGTTGTTGACAAAGATAACCCAAGGCGGCTATTGCGCGCGATAGACATTATTTGGCAAACCGGAAAATCCTATACCGAAAATCTTAGTATACCAAAAGATAAAAGAAATTTTGAAACCATTAGAATTGGTATAGATGCGCCAAGAGACGTGATTTATGACAGAATCAACCTACGTGTTGATAAAATGATGGAGAACGGATTGTTAAGGGAAGCTCGGGATTTATTGGTTAGTCGGGACAAAGTGGCTTTGCAAACTGTTGGATATACAGAATTGTTCAGATATTTTGACGGAGAATGGGATTTGGATTTTGCCATAGAAGAAATCAAGAAAAATTCCCGCCGGTATGCCAAGCGGCAAATAACCTGGAACAAGAAACTGACTGATGTTAATTGGGTGAATTATGATAATTCTTTGCAAGAAGCATTATCTTTGTTGCAGAAATTAAAAGATTAATTGATTCAGAGATTAAAGTGATTATTTTAAAATTTGTGAATCTAAAATCTTTTAGTAGTTAATTTTAATCATTTAATTTAAAAATAATGTCAAATACACCTTCTAATATGTTGGCTTTGGGAACCAAAGCGCCTGATTTTAAACTTCCGCAACCTTCTAAAAATAATGACCTACAAACTCTTGATTCTCTAAAAGGAAAAAAAGGGACACTTGTTATTTTCATGTGCAACCATTGCCCTTTTGTGCTTCATGTCATAGATAAGCTGGAAGAGTTATACGAAGATTACAAATCACGAGGCATAGAATTTATTGGGATAAATGCCAATGATGTTGACAAATATCCGGCAGATTCCCCGGAAAATATGGTTGATTTTGTAGAAGAAAAAGGAATCAGATTCCCTTATTTGTATGATGCTACACAAGAGGTTGCCAAATCTTATGATGCGGCTTGTACACCAGATTTTTACTTTTTTGATGAAAAGCTAAATTTGATTTACCGAGGTCAGATGGATGATTCGCGTCCGGGAAATCAAAAAGAAATTACCGGAGAAGACCTTATTATTGCTTTTGAAAATCTTTTGGCAGGCGCAGAGCAGGAGGAGTTCCAGAGGCCAAGCCTAGGATGTAATATCAAGTGGAAATAAAATTAAAAACCGGAATAACTTTCCGGTTTTTATTGTTTAAGTAAGATAGATTTTAAGAAATGACTTTTGAGATTCAAAAGCAATTTTGTCAAATTCAATTTCTGATTTTTTGATCCAGATTCCGGCAGATACTTCCGATTCCTGAAGGGTAATGTCAAATTTTTCATCCACTTCATATAGGAAAAACAAATCCATCGTATTATAAACAATATTCTTGTAAGGATAGATATTCGGCCGGCTTCCCAAGTAGCTGAATTTTTCCGTATCCGTTACAATGCCCAATTCTTCGTGAAGTTCCCTGTGGCAGGTTTCTTCGGCACTTTCTTTTGGATCACAAAAGCCTCCTGGCAGATCCAGTTTCCCTTTTCCGGGTTCGCGGTTTCTTACCGTAAAAAATAATTCGTTTTTACAGCTGATTATCACAGCTACAGCCGCCGCAGTATTGTGGAACAGCACAAAATCGCAATGGCTGCAACTCCACTTGACGGTGCCGTCCCATTGTAGGCTTTGATTCCCACATTTTGGACAATATTTCAAATCTTGCATGGGATAAATTTAGTAAAAATCAAACCGAATTTTTATTTCTTGGATGAAATTTTGTAATCACATCACGCAATTCCTCTGTTTTCAGATGGGTATAGATTTGTGTGGTTGTGATGCTGCTATGACCCAACATTTCTTGAATAAACCTAAGATCAGCACCGTTTTGTAGCAAATGGGTTGCAAAAGAATGACGGAATGTGTGTGGCGATATATTTTTGTTGATTCCCGCTTTCTGTGTTAGTTCTTTGATGATGAGAAAGACGATAACGCGGGACATATTGGTCCCTCGCGAATTGAGGAAAAGGCAGTCCTCATGCTTTTTATTGATTTTGTTAAAAGCACGAACCTCTTTCATATAATCTTTGATTAATTTTGCTGTGGACTGGGCCAGAGGAACAAGCCTTATTTTTTCGCCTTTGCCTTCTACAATGATGTAACTTTCTTTAAAATTAATATTAGAAATTTTAAGATCAACCAATTCCGAAACCCGAAGCCCGCAGCCATACAGCACTTCTAGGATGCATTGGTTTCTTTTTCCGATGTCGGTTTTTGTATCGACGCAGTCGATGATTCTGTTAATATCTTCTATGCTGAGCGTGTCTGGTAGGTAAAGCCCGAGTTTTGGACCTTCCAATAGGGAGGCAGGGTTGTCATCACGGTATTCTTCCTCCAAAAGAAATTTGAAAAATGCTTTTAATGAAGAAATCCCCCTTGCCTGCGACCGCTCACTGATTTTGTTTTTCGACATTTGGTAGATATATTCCTGCAATGTCTCGTACGAAATATCCTGTGGTGAAATATGATCTAGATGGTTGGCGGCAAAATTTTCCAGTTTTTTTATATCTCTTACGTAAGCATCCAGCGTATTTTCAGAGAAATTCTTCTCAAATTTCAGGAAATTTGAGAAATCTTCGATTTTTTCTGACCAGTTCATTATTTGTGTTTTTAATGGTAGTATTAGTTTTTACATTTTATATAATTCGTCTTCTGTAATATTTAAAATTTCAATGCCTGCATTTTTCAAAAATTCTAATCCGCTGTCATCGGAATAGCCTGCCATATAAACCACTTTTTCTATGCCGGACTGTAAAATCAGTTTGCTGCACTCTTTGCAAGGAGACATTGTAATGTAGAGCGTAGCACCTTTGCAAGATTGTGTGCTGCTGGCAATTTTTAATATAGCATTGGCTTCTGCATGCAGTACAAACCAATTGGTTTTCCCATTCTCGTCCTCACAATTATTTTCGAAGCCAGATGGTGTCCCGTTATATCCATCGGAGATAATCATCCGGTCTTTTACGATAAGCGCACCTACTTTTTTTCTTTTGCAATAAGACAGATTGGCCCATTCGGTTGCCATCTTGAGGTAGGCAATATCGAATTTGTTATAAGTCATAGTTACCGGTTAGTTAAACGATGGTTTTCTTTTTTCAAGGAATGCAGAAACACCTTCCTTGAAGTCGTCTTTAGCAAAAAGGTCTCCAAAACAGTCTATTTCGGCAGCCATGCCATTTTCTGTTTCGCTGGCGTTGACGGCTTTTATCGCCTGAGAAATCCCTTGTGGAGAATTTTTCACGATTTGGGCTGCCAGTTCATTGGCTTTCTGCAGTAATTCCTGCTGAGGAAAAACATCATTAACCAAGCCTATTTCTTTAGCTTTTTCTGCTGAGATCATTTTGGCAGAAAAAATTATTTCGTTAGCCAATCCTTTTCCCACAAGTTTTGGGAGCCGCTGTGTTCCGCCATAACCGGGAATAAGGCCAAGGGTTACTTCGGGCAAGCCTAGCTTAGCATTGTCTGACGCATAACGGATGTGGCAGGCCATTGCTAACTCCAGTCCGCCGCCTAGTGCAAATCCATTGATGGCAGCGATGACAGGCTTGTTGAGGTTTTCTATTTTATTGAAAATAATGTGACCTCGTTGAGACAATGCCTTCGCTTCTTCGGCGTTGAAAGATGAAAACTCTTTGATATCGGCGCCTGCAACAAAAGATTTTTCCCCGCTTCCCGTTACAATCACACAGCGCACGGCATGGTTGGCTGCTAGAGTATCGAAAACATGATCCAGATCCGAAAATACCTGAGCATTGAGTGCATTAAGGCTTTCGGGCCTATTAATAGTTACAGTGGCAATTTTATCGTCAATATTTAATTTTATACTTTCGTAATTCATTAAAAGTGATTTATGTTTTATAATCCGTTAATTATATTTTAAATATAAGTAATTAATCGAAAGTAAACAAAATATTGCCCCAATAAAAATATAGGTATGAATTATTGTTATGCTTGTCTTGGTACAAAAGAAAATAGCAAATTGTATAATGTCCTAAAACCGCTTGGTTTAATGTTCTTAGTTTTGTTAATCATAACCTCTTGCAGATCATCCAGAAATGCCGGTGATTATAATAACACAACGGTTTCTTACTACGCAGACCGGTTTTCTGGAAAGAAAACGGCTAGTGGAGAGGTATACAGGCATCATAAGATGACGGCATCCCACAGGAATTTGCCGTTTGGGGCCAGAGTGGAAATTATCAATTCCAATAATAATAAAAAAGTGCATGTTACCGTGAATGACCGCGGTACTCTGAAGCCTTCCCGGGCTTTTGATCTTAGCCAGGGTGCTTTTAAAAAAATTGCAGATCTTAATGAAGGCGTGGTTAAGGTACGTTACCGGGTTTTAAATTGATTGACGGTTTTATTTGGCTTTAATTGGTGTTAAGAATGATTCATAACATAATATTTTAAAATTTGTTTAAATTTGCAATGCTTTTGAAAAAAGCGATCATTAAAAAACCTATTAAAACAACATCAAGACAATGAGTTACATTTCATTTATCGAGGCAAGACAGATTTTGGATTCAAGAGGGAATCCTACTATAGAAGTAGATGTTTTTACAGAAAACGGTGCTATGGGCCGTGCAGCTGTACCTTCTGGCGCATCTACCGGTGAGCACGAAGCCGTTGAGCTGCGTGATGGCGCTACAGAATTTTTAGGAAAGGGTGTCCTGAAAGCGGTTGAAAACGTTAAAGAAATCATCGCGCCTGAGTTAATCGGTCTGCCAGTTTTTGAGCAAAATCTGATTGATGCGGTAATGATTGACCTTGATGCGACTTCTAATAAAGGAAAGCTGGGTGCAAATGCTATTTTGGGAGTTTCTTTGGCGGTTGCAAAGGCTGCTGCTGCAGAATTGAGAATGCCGCTTTACAAATATGTGGGTGGTGTAAACGCCAACACGCTTCCTGTACCGATGATGAATGTAATCAACGGTGGTTCACACTCCGATGCGCCAATTGCTTTCCAAGAATTTATGGTAATGCCGGTAAAAGCAGATTCTTTTTCCCACGCATTGAGAAAAGGAACTGAGATTTTCCATAACCTAAAATCAATTCTTCATGGCAGAGGATTATCTACTGCAGTAGGTGATGAAGGTGGTTTTGCACCAACTTTTAAAGGGACAGAAGATGCTTTGGATACATTGCTTCAGGCAATCGAAAAAGCAGGATACAAACCAGGAGACGATGTAATGATCGCTTTGGACTGTGCTGCTTCGGAATTCTACAAAGACGGAATCTACGATTACAGAAAATTCCAAACGCCTGATGCGCCACAATTCAGCAGAAGCGAGCAGGTTTCTTACCTTGCAGAATTGGCTAACAAATATCCAATTATCTCTATAGAAGACGGTATGCAGGAAGATGATTGGGAAGGTTGGAAAATGTTGACCGACAAAATTGGAGATAAAGTTCAGTTAGTTGGTGACGATTTATTTGTAACTAATGTTGAGAGACTTTCAAGAGGTATCAACGAAGGTATTGCCAACTCAATCCTTGTAAAAGTTAACCAAATCGGTTCGCTTTCCGAAACGATGGATGCGGTTCAAATGGCACAAAATAACAAGTACACAACTGTAATGTCTCACAGATCCGGTGAAACCGAAGATTCTACCATTGCAGATTTGGCAGTAGCACAAAACTGTGGACAGATCAAAACAGGTTCTGCTTCTAGATCGGACAGAATGGCGAAATACAATCAATTATTGAGGATAGAAGAAGCTCTTGGTGAAACTGCAATTTTCCCGGGATTAGACGCTTTCAAAATCAACAGATAATTACAATCGTATAATTATTATGCAAAGCATCTGAAATTTTTCAGATGCTTTCTTTTTTAAGTTGCTTATTTTCAATTATTTGACCAATCGAATTCAATAATCATTTTTATTTTTTTAATCAATCGTCATCATTAATAGTATCGAATGTAAGATATGACTTTTGTCAGTAATCATATTGTTCATTAATTCTTATATTTAGCAAATAAATATTTTAAAAATGTCAGATAATAAAGTTATATTAAATTACGACGGGAAAAGTTTTGAATACCCAATCGTAGATAGTACACTAGGCGACAGAGGAATTGATATTTCTAAATTAAGAGATCAGACAGGTCTGATAACTCTTGACCTTGGTTATAAAAATACAGGTGCAACAATTAGTGAAATTACTTATCTGGATGGTGATAAAGGGGAATTGTTCTACCGAGGTTATCCTATTGAGCAAATTGCAGAGAAATCCAATTTTAGCGAGGTAATGTATCTTTTGTTACATGGCGAATTGCCTACAAAAGATCAGTTTACATCATTTGAACATAATATCAAACAATATAATTTTGTGGCTGATGAGCTTAAGAAATTAATTGATGTTTTTCCACGTTCTGCGCATCCTATGGGTGTTCTTTCTTCTTTGACTTCTGCGCTTACAGCCTTTAATCCAAAAGCTGTAGATGTGAAGTCTAAGGATGAGCTAGATCATGCTGCAGAGCTAATGATTGCAAAATTTGCACATCTTTGTGCATGGACCTACAGAAAAACGCAGGGATTGCCAATCAACCATGGTGACAACAGTCTTAATTATGTAGAGAACTTTTACAAGATGGCATTCAGACTTCCAAATGAAGAGTTTGAACTAGATCCAGTTGTTGTTTCTGCATTGGATAAGTTGCTTATTCTACATGCAGATCACGAGCAAAACTGCTCAACATCTACTGTAAGAATGGTGGGTTCTGCACACACAGGATTATTCGCTTCTATCTCCGCAGGAGTTTCTGCACTTTGGGGGCCACTTCACGGCGGTGCCAACCAAGCAGTGATTGAGATGCTTGAATTAATTGATAACGATGGTGGCGATGTATCCAAATATATTGCAAAAGCTAAAGATAAAGAAGATTCTTTCCGTCTAATGGGCTTTGGTCATAGGGTTTATAAAAACTTTGACCCTAGAGCAAAAATCATCAAAAAGGCGGCTGATGATATCCTTGGTAAATTAGGTATCCAAGATAAAGCGCTTGATATTGCGATGCAACTAGAGAGAGTGGCTTTGGAAGACGACTATTTTGTAGAGAGAAAATTGTATCCAAACGTGGATTTCTACTCCGGCATTATCTACAGAGCTTTGGGCATCCCAACAGAAATGTTTACTGTGATGTTTGCTTTGGGAAGGTTACCAGGATGGATTTCTCAATGGAAAGAGATGAGATTGAAAGGCGATCCAATTGGAAGACCAAGACAGGTTTATCAAGGGGCTAAACAAAGAGATTATGTAGATATCGCCAACAGATAATCTCCTAGATCAAAAATAAAAATCCTCAAAATTATGGTTTTGAGGATTTTTTTTGTCCTGCTGTCTTGCTTTGGGTGGTAAAAATAGGCTCAGAAAAGTCGCTAATAGATATTATTTCTGATTCGGGGCAGATTAAAGGGCTTTATTTATATTTGCCATAGGAAAAAAAATATGGCAATTAATCTTAATATCAAAAATGAAACAGGTCGGTTAAAATCAGTCGTGCTGGGGCAACCCAAATCCAATGGACCGGTTCCTACACTTGCAGAAAGCTACGATGCCAAATCCTATCATTCTATTGAAAACAATATTTATCCTGATGAGAAGGATATTGTTTTTGAAATGACAGAATTTGAAAAAGTGCTTAAAAAGTACGATGTTGAGGTTTTTCGGCCCAAGATTATTAAAGATTACAATCAGGTTTTCGCAAGAGATGTGGCTTTTGTAATTGAGGATAAGATGATCATCTCTAATATCATCCCGGATAGAGCTGATGAACAGGAGGCTTATCGCCATATCATAGAAAAAGTGTCTTGGCGCAATGTCATCAATCTGCCCGAAATAGCGCATATAGAAGGTGGCGACGTGATTGTCTGGGACGAGTTCCTTTTTCTGGGAACCAGCTACAGCCCGGATTACCGAAACCTGAAAACAGCCAGAACCAATGAATATGCGATCGAAATATTGAAAGAATATTTTCCTAAAAAACGCATTATCGACCTCGATCTAAAGAAAAATGACACCAAACCTTACGAGGGCATTCTGCATCTAGACTGTACTTTTAATCCTATTGGCGAAGACAAATGCGTGATTTACAAAGATGGTTTTGTGGATGAAGATGATTACCAGCTGATTGTTGATATTTTTGGGAAAGAAAATTGTTTCGACATTACGGATGAAGAGATGTTCCACATGTTTCCCAATGTTTTTTCTATTTCGCCAGATGTGGTAGTTTCGGATCAAACATTTACAAGGATGAATGACCATTTCCGCAACGAGTGGGGAATCACCGTGGAAGAAATCCCTTACCGCGAGATTTCCAAAATGGGAGGACTTTTGAGATGTTCTACTTTGCCGCTTGTGAGGGAGTAATATTTTTTAGCTTAATAGAAATGCAGACTACCAATACAGTTTTAATGATAGAGCCGGTTGCTTTTGGATTCAATGAGCAAACAGCGGTTAATAACTTTTTTCAGGTTCAGCAGGAAGGCAATGTTCAGGACAAGGCATTGGCAGAATTCAATGCTTTTGTTGAAAAACTGCGAGCCAAAGGCATGAATGTCATCACTGTAAAAGATACTTTCAACCCAAAAACGCCGGATTCGATTTTCCCGAATAATTGGGTAAGTTTTCACCGCGACGGAAAAGTTGTCCTCTATCCAATGTTTGCCGAGAACAGACGCCTGGAAAGGCGAAATGACATTCTTGACCAAATCAAAGAACAATTCATCATCAACGAAATCATCGATTATTCTGAATTTGAGAAGGACAATCAATTCCTAGAAGGTACGGGAAGTATGATTTTCGACCACGATAACAAGATTGCTTACGGTTCTGTCTCCTTGAGGCTGGATGAAGATTTGTTCAAAAAATTCTGCAGTGAGTTTGGTTTCAGACCTGTCGTTTTTCATTCTTACCAAACTGCCGGCGAAGCGCGTTTGCCGATTTATCATACTAATGTGATGATGTGTGTGGCAGACAGATTTGTCGTGATTTGCCTGGATTGTATTGATAACGATCTGGAACGGGAAAAAGTCATCGAAACCATCAAAAATTCGGGTAAAGAATTGATAGAAATCTCCGAAGAACAAATGCAGAATTTTGCGGGAAATATGCTTCAGGTACAGAATAATTCCGGAGAAAAATTTCTGGTGATGAGTCAAAGCGCTTACAAATCCCTGGATCAGAAACAAATTTCCGCAATCGAAAAATATTGCGAAATCATCTATTCTGATTTGGAAACCATAGAAACCAACGGCGGCGGTAGCGCAAGGTGTATGCTGGCTGAGGTTTTTCTGCCACGGAAATAAATGTGGTAAAATAAAAAACTCCCGAATTACTCCGGGAGTTTCCTTTGAAAATTTGATTTAATATGATGATGTTATCTGGTGCGGTTTTTAATGGCATCTGCAGCATTGTCCAGTTCACGGATTTTCTTAACCTTGTTGTTACCAAAATTGTAAGTAATGGTAGCCGTATAGCTTCGGTTGTCGTATTGGATTTGGTATATATTGTTAAAGTTACCCGTGGTCTGTGTGTCGTTAATCTTAACGATATTGGTTCTCAGGATATCCCGAGCATCAGCGGCAAAGGTCCAGTTATTCCACACTTTTTTGATGGAAAGATCCAGACTTTGAAGTGGTTTTAACATGCCTATATCAATCTGCTGTTTCCCGATGTAGAAATAGTTAATACCAAAGAACCATGTTTTAGCTTTATCTAGTCTGATGTTGTTGTTAGCCTGGATTAACGGACTGTAAGTTGTTTTGTTCAAAATAAAAACTGGGAATATTTCACCGGTAATCGGATCTGTATCCAGCGTTCCGTTTACCCGGTTCATTTGGACTCCAATATTCAGGTTGGTTTGCAGATATTGTTTGAAAAAGCCCCTATTCATCCCAAGAATGTAGTTGATCTCATACTTCTTACCAAAATTGGTGCGGATGTATCTTAGGATATTAATTACTTCACCATTTACGGTCTCTTTTTTCTGAAGTGGCACCTGTGCTATATTATCATTAGTTTGGCTATAGCCGATATTAACGTAATAAGCACTTTTGAACATATAGTTAAACTCCTGATTATACACTGGGGAGGCTTTCACAAATGGATTATTCTGAGTGTAATTGGTGTTGGTGAGGTAATTTCTCACGGGGTTAATTTCCCAAAAACTAGGTCTCCTAACTCGGCTGGAGAAAGTGTAGGAAAAACTGTGATTTTCCGCCGGTGCGTAGCTGATACTAGCATAAGGAAGGATGTTACCATAGTTTCTCTCAATGCTTTGATTGTCGTTGAGAACGGTGCCTTTGCTGTCTGTATACTCATATCTTGTTCCTAGTTTTGCCGAAAATTTATCCGAGAATTTTTTACTAGCTGTCATGTAAAGTCCGAAGATATTTTCGTTATAAACAAAATGTTTTGATAGCGAAGGATTTAAGACGTAGCTACCATTCGACAGGGATTCTAGCAGCACATTATTATCCGTTTTAGTAAAATTATAATTACCGCCGGCCGCTAAAGAAAAATCGTGTTTAAAATTCTTGGTATAATCTCCCAAAAACGAAATGTTATTAACAACCTGAGGCGTATTTTGCCTGATACTGGATATCAAGTTTTCAGCAGCCATATAAGGCGGAGTATAGGTATCGTTTTGTGAATTGCCAAAACGTTTAAAATTAAGATAGGCGACATTTAGGTTAAGTTTGCTGCCCAGAGAATCTGTTTTCAGTTCATAATTTAGATTAAGGGAATTATTATATGACCTGCCATTGTCTACACTGTGCGTTTTCGAGTAAGAATCTGTGCCTTTGTTTGTAATGGTATTGTAAAGATTCGCTTCAGATCCATAACTCCTGTTATTCCAGTTGTTGTATTGCAAGGCCAGGTTGCTTTTATCATTCAATTCATAATCCATGTTAAGGTAACCTCCCAGATTTTTGTTGGGATCTTTGATGTAACCTTTAGACATGGTGCTGATCTGGTCATTGGTATTACCATTATTCAGCTCATAGTATTGCATTCTGATATTCTCGCTGGTGTTGACATTAGTACTTAATCCGAATTTCCCCTTTCTGTAGTTAAGACTGACGCCTGCCGAAGTATTGTTGTAATAATCATCGGAGTTCACCATTCTCAGGTTACCATTAAGTCCGTCAGACATTCGTTTTTTCAGGATGATATTGATGATCCCGTCAGACGACTCTACCTGAAACTCACTACCCGGTGTTGTGATAACTTCAATTTTCTGAATGTTTTCTGCCGGCGTATTTTTAAGGAATTCCACAAGCGAATCTGCATTCATATTTGATTTTCTTCCGTTGATGTAGATCACCGCATTGTTCTTACCAGCAATTTTCAGGGTTTTGTCATCTGTGGAAATCACCATCGGGGTTACCTTTAGCAGGCTGAAGGCATTGTTGCCTTTTGCAATGGGTGAGGCAGCCACGTCATATACTAGCCTGTCGCTTTGCCTTTTGAAAACTTGCTTGGTAAGTGTTACACTTTCTATCGTTTTTGTTTTGACAGTATCCTGTTTTGCTTGCTGCCCGAATGCAAATCCGGAGAAGAATAACGCAGCAATTAAAATTTGTGATTTCATAATGTTTATTTTTGGCAGTTGTTTGTTTGGTCTGATAATTTATATTGCAAAGATATATATTAAAATTAGTATTATGCAATACAAAGTAGTAAATAAAATTTTATTATTGATGTAAGTTATTGATTTACAATAGCAAATTTTTACAACTCTTTATATTAGACAACCAAAGTGAAGGTTTTGTTACATTGAATTCTAAAAAAAATAAAAAAACCTTTGCTGGGATTGGCAAAGGTTGGTTATAATTATGAAACTAAATTAGTTATACGCTCTAAATCAGAATAGCATTGGGATTTTCAAATTCTTCATTCTTTTCGAAGTGGGAAAGACCCGACAGCGTTGCGTTTGCAATTTCCTCCAGGGCTTCTTCGGTAAAAAAGGCCTGATGCGCCGTTACCAGGACATTGGGGAAACTCATCAGTCTTTGGATCGTATCATCTTCAATTATCGTTTGGGAAAGATCCCGGAAAAACAATTGCTCTTCCTGTTCATAGACATCAATTCCCAGATAACCGATATGCCGGGATTTTAAGCCTTCTATCACAGCTTTTGTGTCAACCAGGCCACCGCGGCTCGTGTTGATAATCATGACATTTTCCTTCATCTGCTGAATCGAGTTTTCGTTGACAAGATGCTTGGTAGATTCTAGCAGCGGGCAATGCAGGGATATAATGTTGGATTCTGCAAAAAGCTGATCCAGAGAACAATATTGGATGCCGAGGTTTTTAAGTTCTTGGTTTTCGTGGATGTCATAGGCTAATATTTTGACCCCAAATCCTTTCGCGATTTTTGCAAAAGCCACGCCGATATTTCCCGTTCCTACAACGCCAATCGTTTTCTGATAAAGGTTGAAACCCATTAGTCCGTTCAGGGAAAAATTTTGATCCCGAACTCTGTTAAAGGCTTTGTGGGTTTTCCTGTTCAGGGTGAGGATCATGGCCATGGAATGTTCTGCAACGGCTTCGGGGGAATAGGCTGGAACCCTGCAAACGCGCAAACCAAGCCTTTTTGCAGCCTGAAGATCTACATTGTTAAAACCGGCACATCGCAATGCGATATATCGCACGCCTTTGTTGGCAAGTGAAGTGAGGACTTCCTCGGTCAATTTATCGTTAACGAAGGCGCAGACAGCATCAGAATGGTCTATAAGACTCAAAACGTGAGGTCCGAGGTGCGTTTCAAAATAATCCAATTCAAAATTAAATTGTTGATTGGCTTTGTCAAAAGATGCTTTGTCGTAAGGCTTTGCGGAGAAGAAGGTCACTTTCATCCCATAAAGTTAAGGATTTCAGTCTCAGGAATAAGATAATTGACTGTGTTTTTAATCAACTTTTCTATCTAATTGCGCTAATTTTTTATCAACCCAAATCGTAGCAAAAGGGAAAAAGGCGGCCATTAATGCAAAAATAAATTCTTCATCATCCCAGCGGAAAATCTTTTTGGCAGGCAGAATAAGAAGCAGGTAAAGCGTAAAAAACAAACCGTGGATATTCCCAATAATAATGATGTAGATGGTGGGCAGGATGCTCTCTTTATCCTCGCGGATCCAGTACATGGCCGTAAATAACAAAAACCATGATATAGCTTCTGCAAGGCAAACCTGCTTAAACCATTTGATGATTTTATCTTCGGGGTATTTTGAGAAATATTTTTCTATGAAGTTCATTGCTGTAAAGATAAAAGAATAATTTTTTAGCAGATCACCCTTATTTATAAAAACTACTTCTGTCAAGATATTCAAAAACTTCGGGAGGCAACATTGGTCTTACGTTTTTGCCTTCTTTTATCATATTTCTGATTTCTGTTGCAGACAACTCGATAATAGGCGCTTTTATCTGATGGATATTTTCATGTTGCAATGCTTGTTTTTTTTCCTCAGCATAGATTCTTGGGTACACAATAATCTGATGATTTTTCAAAAGCAGTTCATAATTTTTCCATTTATGAAGGCTTCCCAAATTATCTTCTCCCATTATTAATGAAAAGTAGTAATCCGGATATTTTTCCTGCAGATAGGTGAGTGTATCAATGGTATAACTTGGTGTTGGCAAAGAAAACTCGACGTTTGAGGCGCGCATTTTCGGGTAATTTCTAATGGCAAGTTCCACCATATCCAGCCGATTGTGATCATTAAGCAATGATTTTTTGTCCTTAAATGGATTCTGGGGACTCACGACAAACCACAATTCCTGCATATCAGTATATTCCAAAATGTAGTTGGCCAAGATTAGATGACCGATGTGGATGGGGTTAAATGACCCAAAAAACAATCCGATTTTCTTATTCATAAGCTATTGGTGGAAACGCACATCGCGGATATTGAGAAAATGGGAGACATTGCCTTTCCAGTGGTTTTCTTCGATGGTAAAAGCCAAGTCAAAGGTTTTATCCTTAAAATCATGGACAAATTGCCCAAAACGGAAGCCCACACATTCTATATTCCTTCCCGTAGTCGGTTGCAGGATGTTGAATTTGAGGTGCGTACTTTCTTTTCCCATCAGCCTTACATATCCATTCACCTTGATATTCTTAAGAACCAGGATAGGTTTCATATTATGCGGGCCAAAAGGTGCCAATTTCCTGTGGAAATTGAAAAACTCACGGTTGAGGTCTTCCGGTTTTACAATACTGTCTACATTGATGGACGGTTCCTTTTGGTGATCCTGGATATTTTTTTTTACAAATTCTTCAAAACGGTTTTTGAATTCTTCAAAATGCTCTTTCTCCATAGAAAGCCCTGCTGCAGCCTGATGACCACCAAATTTCATAAAAAGGTCAGAGCAATATTCCAACGCTTTGTGAATATCAAAATCAGCTACAGATCTTGCAGAAGCTACCAGTTCCCCGTTGTTACCTTCGGTAAAAACCAAAGTCGGTTTATAATAATTTTCGATAAGGCGCGATGCAACAATCCCGATAACGCCCTTGTTCCAGCTTGGGTCATAAACTATGGTAGAGAAACGTTCTGTCTTTTGTAACTCTTCAACCTGGGTCATTGCAGAATGGGTAATGCTGATGTCCATCTCACGGCGTTCGTCATTCAGGTTTACAATTTCGTTTACAATCTGTTGAGCCTGTTTCAGGTTGTCCGAAATCATCAGTTCTACCGCAGCTTTAGCGTGCGAAATCCTACCTGCAGCATTGATTTTCGGTGCAATATCAAAGACGATATTAGAAATCTCAAAGTGCGCCAGCTTTTCCTCTGGAATTAATAACCTTAGTCCAAATTTCCTCGTTTTCCTCAGGAATTTTAAACCTTGTTTAGCCAACACCCGGTTTTCGCCAGTCATTGCCACAATATCCGAAGCAATACTGATAGCCAACAAATCTGTCAGCTCAAAAAGTTCATTTTCAGGAATTTTATAAATAGTGTTCAGACCCTGGCAAAGTTTAAAGCCAACACCGCAGCCGCTTAATTCTTTATAAGGGTAGCGGCAGTCTTTCCGCTTAGGATCCAGCACAGCAACAGCATTAGGGATTTTATCGCCAGGAAGGTGGTGGTCACAGATAATAAAATCCACACCCACCGAGTTGGCATAATCAATCTTGTCCACAGATTTTATACCGCAATCCAGCGCAATAATCAGGGAAAAGCCATGTTCTTTGGCAAAGTCAATCCCTTCATCAGAGATGCCATAGCCTTCCACATTGCGGTCCGGGATGTAAAAATCAAGGTATTTTTTGTCAACAATCTTGCTTAGGTAGAGGTACATCAGCGCAACAGACGTGGTGCCGTCCACATCATAATCGCCATACACCAGGATTTTCTCCCCATTTTCTATTGCCGTGGCAATGCGCTCAACCGCTTTTTGCATGTCGGCCATCAAGAAAGGATTGTGGATGTCTGTTCCGTTCGGTTTAAAGAATTCGCGCGCCTTTTGATAATTGTCTATCTCGCGCATTACCAGGATTTTGGATTCAAGAGTTCCAAAACCAATAGAAGAAATCAGTCCGTCAACAATCTCTTCATCAGGCTCGGGTTTATAAATCCATCTTTGACTCATAGCTACAAATTTACATAAAAAAAACGGCTTTCAGAAATTTTGATTAGGGCGCCTTTTTGTGGTTTTCCCTGGCTTTTTGCCAACTCCAAAACCACAAAAACCGCGCTGTCCGCTGTATCTTTTGCAAGCCTGGGCTATGTCCCTGCTGCTTGCAAAAGGATGCCGCTTCCATCGCTGGCGCAGGTTGGGAGTTCTAACAAAAACCCACCCGAAAGCTTGGTTTCAGGTGGGTTTAAGATGTTTAATAATTCGGGTTTAGAAAATTAAACCGGACAGATTGATTATTTACCGTGATTCATGGCATTGGCATCAATGTTCACACCAAGTCCCTGAGCGACACGCATCCCGAGTTCTATATTGGCCCGGAAAAAGTGGCAAAGTTGTCTGTTGATTATTTCGTCCCGTTTTGGTCCGTCCACAGCGCCAAGATGTCCTACAATGTTGTTGACTAGAGCGGTGCGGTCTTCTGGCTTCATGGCCTTTGTATAGAGTAAACCTGGTTGTGTGTAATGGTCGTCATCGTTTGCGTTACGGTCAAAGTTGGCAACGTGCGTATTTTCTACATCGTACTCAAAAGACTGATAAGCCTTGTCCGGTTCCACATTGCTGAAGCTGTTTGGGAAGTAGTTGGGTTGGTCTTCATAATTAGAGTCATCTGCCATAAAACCATCCCGCTGGAAGTTATTAACGGCAAAAGGGCACTTGTTAACTGCCAGCTGGTGAGAGTTGACACCAAGCCTGTAACGGTGCGCGTCCGCATAGGAAAAAAGTCTGCCCTGTAGCATCTTGTCCGGCGAAAAACTGATACCGTCAATAAGGTGGCTTGGCGCAAACGCAGCCTGCTCCACATGTACAAAATAATTTCTTGGGACTTCGTTCAGTTCCATCACACCTACTTCCTGCAAAGGATACTCGCTTTGTGACCACACTTTGGTCACATCAAACGGGTTCCAACGCCATTCTTTGGCCTGCTGCTCGGTCATTGTTTGGATGTAGAGTTTCCATTTTGGGAAATCACCTTTTTCGATAGCGTTTACAAGGTCTTCCTGAGCAAAATCTGGGTTTTCACCTTTCATTTTTGTGGCTTCTTCATCAGAAAAGTTCTTGATGCCTTGCTGCGTCTTAAAATGGAATTTAACCCAAGTTCTCTCATTTTTATCGTTAATCATCGCAAACGTATGTGATCCAAAACCGTGCATGTGCCTGTAACCATGCGGTGTGCCTCGGTCTGACATCAGGATCAAAACCTGATGAAGAGACTCTGGGTTAAGGGACCAAAAATCCCACATGGCAGTTTTGCTTTTCAGGTGAGATTTTGGCAAACGTTTTTGGGTATGGATAAAATCCGGGAATTTCTTGGCATCTTTGATGAAGAAAACCGGCGTATTGTTCCCTACAAGATCCCAATTGCCGTCTTCGGTATAAAATTTCAAAGCAAAACCACGCGGGTCACGTTCTGTATCTGCACTTCCCATTTCACCACCAACGGTTGAAAAACGGGCAAACATCCTACATTCGTTCCCAACTTTAGAGAATAATTTAGCCCTTGTAATGTGGCTAATGTCATGGGTTACCGTAAAAGTTCCGTAAGCACCGGATCCTTTGGCATGTACAATCCTTTCCGGAATTCTTTCCCTTACAAAATGGGCCAGATTCTCCTGAAGCATAAAGTCCTGTAGAAGCACCGGGCCTCTTGGTCCTACTGTCTGCGAATCCTGATGTTCATAATAAGGTGACCCGACAGCATTGGTCAATTTTTTCTTGTTGTCCATATCTTGTTTTGTTTTAATTCAATTTTATTCAGCGAAATTCGGAAAAAAAATTATTTATGAAACAGATTAATAAGTATCTTTGTCATAGATAAAATTAATTACTACCTGTGAATATCCAACAATTAGAATATCTTATCGCTGTTGATAAATATAAGCATTTTGGCAAAGCAGCACAAGCCTGTTTTATTACGCAACCCACGCTAAGTGCCATGATTCAAAAATTTGAAGATGAGCTGGATGTCAAGATTTTTGACAGAACCACACATCCCATCCGTACTACCGACGCCGGAGCCGAATTGATTAAAGAAGCTCAGAAGGTGATAGACTCGGTGATGGAACTCAAAAATAAAGCCAATTTCCTCAACAATATTCTGGCGGGGAAACTTAATCTAGGTATTATCCCAACAGTTTCTACTTACATCTTGCCCAACGAGATTTTCGGATTCCTGCAGAAAAATCCTCAGATAGAACTGAATATTAAGGAAATGACCACCGACAACATTATTCGCTCACTGAAATCCGGTGAATTGGATGCCGGTATTATTTCGACGCCTTATATTACGGCAGATGAGTTTTATCAGGATTTTCTTTTTAACGAAGAATTGATGCTCTATTCTGCCAACCAAGTTGATGGGGTTAAAAAAGACTGTTATGTGGTGCCAGAAAATATTGATGTGGACAAAGTGTGGCTTTTGGAAGAAGGTAACTGTCTAAGAACCCAGTTTGAAAATATTTGCCATCTCAAAGAAAATTCTTTGAAACCTAATAACCTAGAGTTTTTGGCGTCCAGCATCAACACATTGATCCAAATGGTAGATAAAGTGGGCGGAATTACCATTTTGCCGGAGATGGGTGCAGAGCAGCTGTCTGAAGAGCAGAAGAAAAAAGTGTCCCGTTTTATAAAGCCTTTTCCGTATCGCGAAGTAAGTCTTATCTATTATAAACCGACTTACAAGCAAAAAATTATTGATGAATTGACCAATGATATCCGCTCTTCTATGGCTCAAAGGCTCAATTTTTACAAAGACGAGGCAAATTATGTCAGCATAAAACCTGAATAAATTCATACCAGGTTAATGGGAATTGATTTTGAAATATAAAATATTGTATGTAATTTTGCGGTCGAATTTTATATAGAACGAGGAGAACTTTGACTGATTGCAACCTCAATAAAAAATGCTAAAACAGATTTTTCTCTTTTAGTTCCTTTTTGTTGCAGACGGTTACAGTAATCTCAAAATTAAATACAAAAGGAATATTTATGTCTTATTTATTTACATCCGAATCAGTTTCTGAGGGACATCCGGACAAAGTAGCAGATCAGATCTCTGATGCGCTTATCGATCACTTTTTAGCATACGATAAAAATTCTAAGGTAGCTTGTGAAACTCTGGTGACAACCGGGCAGGTTGTTTTGGCTGGGGAAGTAAAGTCTGAGGCTTATCTGGATGTACAGCATATTGCCAGGGAGGTGATCAACAAAATTGGCTACACCAAGAGCGAATATATGTTTAATGGTGACTCTTGCGGGGTAATATCTGCTATTCATGAACAATCTCCGGATATCAACCAAGGTGTTGACAGGACTTTGGATGAGACAGATTTCGAGAACAGAGCTAATTCTCAGGGTGCCGGCGATCAAGGGATGATGTTTGGCTACGCTACCAACGAAACCGAAAATTATATGCCTTTGGCATTGGACCTTGCCCATCAGATTTTGAGGGAACTGGCAGATTTTAGGAGAGAAGGTAAGGTAATTCCTTATCTGCGCCCGGATGCCAAATCTCAAGTTACGATAGAATATTCTGACGATCACAAACCGGTGAGGATTGACAGTATCGTGGTCTCTACACAACATGATGATTTTGGCAGCGAAGAAGCTATGCTTGCTAAAATCAAAAAAGATATTGTAGAAATCGTTATTCCAAAAGTGGTTGCCAACCAAAAGCCAGAAATTCAGGAATTGTTTGAAGGCGACATTAAATACCACATCAACCCAACAGGTAAATTCGTAATTGGAGGTCCTCACGGTGATACAGGCCTTACAGGGAGAAAGATTATTGTAGATACTTATGGTGGAAAAGGGGCTCACGGTGGTGGTGCTTTTTCAGGAAAAGACCCGTCAAAAGTGGACAGAAGTGCGGCGTATGCAACACGTCACATTGCCAAGAACCTCGTGGCAGCAGGTGTAGCTGATGAAGTTTTGGTTCAGGTGTCTTATGCAATTGGTGTGGCAGAGCCTTGCGGGCTTTATATCAATACTTTTGGGACTTCAAAAGTTGGTTTGTCTGATGGTGAAATTGCCAAAAAGGTTGCAAAGCTGTTTGACCTACGACCTTATGCAGTGGAGAAAAACCTGAAACTCAGGAATCCAATTTATACAGAAACTGCTGCTTACGGACACATGGGAAAAGAATATTACGTGGCAGACAAAACCTTTAATAAAGGCCAGAAAAATGAAATTACACTTAAGGATTTGGAATTTTTCACTTGGGAAAAACTGGATCGTGTAGATGATATTAAGAAAGAATTTGGATTGTAAAATTGAGTTCTTTAAAATTTAAAGCTGCTTTACCTCGCGTAAAGCAGCTTTTTTTGTGGTCAAATCTTATAAGTGCATGACTTTTGATAAGCTCAGGTCAAATTATAGTACGCCTTTTGCTACTTTTGTGCTTTGCAAAATAAATTTAATTTTTTTTAACAATGAAATCAAAAATATACATCCTTATATCAATAATCATCTTCGGGTTTACAAACGCTCAGGTGACGGTTCACAAGATGCTGAATGTTGGGTATCTATATCAGAATCAGAGCTTTGGAGAAGTGGGAGCTAAACTCCTTTTTCTTAAAAATGATGATGTCATTTTTCGTACCGGCGTTTCTGCAATTATGGGTGACGTCGATAAAAAATTTGCTATAATGCCAAAAATACAAGCTGATTTTTTATTTAATTTTGAGAAGAACGTTGATTTTTATCATTCATATTACTTTGTTGCGGGCGCAGAAGCGAGCAATAAATACATTGCGCCAAAAGTGGGATTGAGTCTTTTCGGGATTATAGATCTAATGGGAGGATATGGCTTTTCCATTGATAAAAGCGGTATCAATGGGAAAGAGTTGAAAGGATTTAATATTAATTTCACAATAAATATCCCTCTAGTTGTCCTTAATTAATTGTATATAATCGATTTTATTGTGTAGTAAAAATTAGATTTTATAAATTTAACATTTCTTTAACTTTTTATTTGGTATTTTTTATTATTTTTACAATCTAAAATACATGCTTATAAACCAAAATTACTTCTAAAATTAAATGACGATCTTGAGTACATTCAATTGATAAATTAATTGAAATATCTGCTTTGGATACAATATTTAGAAGTTATGAAAACACAAATAGACAGTATTCTCATTAATCTCTACCAAAATGGTGATGAAGCCGCTCTGGCTTCTTTGATCGAGCGACACAAAAAGGACCTTTACACCTTTATCTTTTACAAATTAATGGATGATGATCTTGCAAATGATATCTTTCAAGAGACGTTTATCAAAATCATCATTACCCTCAAAGAAGGACGATACAAGGAGGAAAATAAATTTATCCTCTGGGCAAAGCGAATTGCTCATAATTTGATCATTGATCATTACCGATTACAATCTAAAAATATTAAAATTTCCGAGACTACTTTTGAAAACGAAGAATTTTCAATCTTTGATATAATAAAGGAACCAGAAAATAATATTGAGGATAAATTGATAGACCGGCAAATCAATGAGGATCTCTTAAAAATGCTGGTGATGCTTCCAGACAATCAGCAAGAGGTGA
This sequence comes from Epilithonimonas sp., assembly GCF_056329745.1. NCBI lineage: Bacteria > Pseudomonadati > Bacteroidota > Flavobacteriia > Flavobacteriales > Weeksellaceae > Epilithonimonas > Epilithonimonas sp. The sequence goes on from NZ_JBWEYV010000004.1 coordinate 121,782, forward strand.
TTAAACTTAGGTTTTTTGATGGATTGAGTTTTAAAGATATTGCAGATCAAACAGATACAAGTATTAATACAACCCTTGGTAGGGTTCGTTATGCACTTATTAATCTTAGAAAAATTATGGAGGATAATAAAATTATTTTAACAAAATAATAATAAAGATTTTTTTTTGGCGTTATTGTTGTAAAGTCTTGCCTATGAAAAATAACGACACTTTACTTCCGAAAACTTTGACCCCGAAGAAGGAAATAATTGATTTTCTACTGAATTTTTCAAGGAATGTTCAGCCCATCAAAACCAAAAGCCACAAGGTTGTTTTGGTTTCAAAAAACTAGGATTTTTAGATTTTTAAATAATTGATTTTATGACGGAGCTTTCCTACGTGGACAAAAAAATGACTAGATTTGTGCCTTATGAATAACATTAGGCACATTTTTTTTGATCTAGATAATACACTTTGGGATCATCGCAAAAACGCATATCTTACAATAAAAGAACTGTTCTCCCAGCAAAAAATATCTGATAAATTTGGGATAGATTTTGAAAAATTTCATAATACATACCATGAGATCAATGAGCGGCTTTGGGAGCAGATTCGCGATGGGGAGATAGATAAAGATTACCTTAGAAAGCACCGGTTTTACGATACATTTCTCGCATTTGATATAGACAATGCTCCACTTGCAGATTATTTTGAACACCATTTTCTTGATGAGATTCTCAATTATAATGAATTGGTAGAAGGCGCATTGGAACTTTTGGTTTATCTCCGTAATAAAGGCTATAAAATGCATATTATTTCTAACGGTTTCCAGGAAGTGACGGAGCGGAAATGCATCCTCTCTGGGATTTCTGATTATTTTGAAACCATTACCAGTGCTGATTCCGTTGGACTTAGAAAGCCACGGCCTGAAATTTTCAACTATTCTCTCGATCTTGCAAAAGCGGATAAATCCGAAAGCATGATGATTGGTGATGACTGGATTGCTGATGTAAAAGGTGCACAGAATTTTGGAATTGAAGTGATTTTCTTTGATGTATATCACGACAATCCAAAGGAAGATGATTTAAAAGTCGTACGGCAACTGTCAGAAATCAAGAATTATCTATAAAAAACGCTCCAGTATCGGAGCGTTTTTTATTTTTTAAGTATCATCTAGACGTTATACACCCAAGCTTTCTCTTACGCGTTTTATTGTTTGCGTTGCAATCAACCTGGTTTTAGCAGCACCTTCCTGAAGTTTGGCTTCCAGCTCGTCCAAGTTATTCATGTAATATGAGAATTTTTCTCTTTCGGTTGAAAATCTGGTAAGGATCAGATTCAGTAATTCATTTTTGGCATGTCCGTAGCCATAATTTCCTGCAAGGTATTTTGCCCGCAATTCCTCGGTCTGCTCAGGTGTTGCAATCAGGGAATAAATGGCAAATACTTTATCTGTTTCGGGATCTTTGGGATCTTCCAGCGGTGTAGAATCTGTTTCTACAGACATGACCTGCTTTTTTAGTTCTTTCTCTGGCAAGAAGATATTAATAATATTCCCCATAGATTTTGACATTTTGCGGCCATCAGTCCCGGGTACATATTTGGTGCTTTCTTCTAGTTCTGCTTTGGGTAAAACAAACACTTCGCCCATTTGATTGTTGAAGCGCGACGCTACATCTCTGGCGATTTCCAAATGCTGCAACTGGTCTTTTCCCACAGGTACAACCTCGGCGTCATACAGGAGAATATCCGCAGCCATCAATATTGGGTAATTAAAAAGCCCTGCATTAACATCGGCCAAACGGTCGGCTTTGTCCTTGAAAGAATGAGCCAATGTTAACCGTTGATACGGGAAAAAGCAGTCCAAAAACCAAGTCAGCTCACAGGTTTCTGGGATGTCGCTCTGCCTGTAGAAATATGTTTTTTCGGTATCCAAACCGCAAGCCAGCCATGCTGCAGCAATCTCATAAGTATTTTGTTTCAGGACTTTGGCATCCTTAATTTGTGTAAGGGAATGAAGGTTGGCAATAAACAGAAAAGACTCATTATCTGATTTTTTTGACAGCTCGATGGCGGGAATAATTGCTCCCAAAAGATTTCCCAAATGGGGCGTTCCGGTGGCCTGGATTCCTGTTAGTATTCTGGACATTAACGTATGTTTTTGATTCGGTATTTAGATTTTCTAAATTCAATATGCAAAAATAGCAAACATAAAAAGGCAATCCAATTTTATTAGCTTCCTGAATCCATTTTTAATGTAAATTAGTTATTTAATAAAAAACTAAATCAATGCAAAAATTCATCAACCGAATGCAGATTGGCTTTTTTGCTTTAACATTGATTAATTTTGAAAGAATTTGGTAAGATCAGAAAAAAAAGAAAGCTGATGAGAATTCCCCATCTATGGGACAATTATGACTGTTAATGGTTCCGGCTTTAAATTTTATGGTAACTTAAAAGACTTGAAAGGCAATTGGAAAAGAAACGGACAAATCGGAAACTGGTCGGTCGTTAAAGAAAATTAAAAAAGCTGAAATCCGGAGAAGTCAGCTTTGTATTTTGTATTGGTCGGGAATTCTTAAAAATCCAATCCGTTAGGGAAAGCTTTCTTCCTGAAAAAGTATAGGAACAGCGCACCAACAGTAATGGAGCTGTCTGCAACATTAAAAATGTATTTGAAAAATTCGATTCTGTTTCCGCCAAAAATCGGAACCCAGTCCGGCCAAGTTGTGTCCACCAAAGGGAAATGGAGCATATCTACCACGCAACCTTTCATCAGATCTGAGTAGCCATGCCCAAAAGCTGTCAGTTTGGAAACCCCACTGTAATCGATCCATCGGCCGGAGGCAGCGTCATAGAAAGTGCCGCTGTCAAAAATAACACCGTAAAAAATACCATCAAAAACATTTCCAATTGCGCCAGCAAATATCATAGCCATCGGAATAATTAAGTAATTGGATGCGCCTTCCTTCAACCATTTTTTAAACAGCATGACCATACCAACGGCCAAAATGATTCTGAGGATAATCAGCGTATATTTCCCCCATAACCCTCCAAAATGAAGACCGTAAGCCATACCGGGATTTTCTACAAATGTAAGTTTGAACCAGCTGAGGCCAAAAACATTCACACTCTCGCCAAGATAAAAATGGGTTTTGATATAAATTTTTGAAAATTGATCTATCAGCAGGATCAATATTGTAATGGCAATGATCTTCTTCATTACAAGCCTTTTGATTTAGGTGGTTTTGGGAATTTTTTATCCTTCCTGTTGTTGATTTTCTGTACAGTTTTCTGATTATGAAAATTATTTCTGGTATGAAATTTTTCAAACTCGATGTTCATGTCCTTCAGCACGCTTTTTAGCGCAGCTAATTCCATAGAATTTTTGGTATGTACAATGATGGATTCCATTATTACGATGATTTTTCAAAAATAGTTTTGCAAATGTAATTCAAAATACTTATTTCTGGGATAATTCGTCCAGTCTTTTACGCTCTTTCTCCGTAAGGTCTGCCAGCCCGTTTTTCCCTATTTTCCCCAGCAGCATATCAATCTCATCCTGCTTTGCTTTGCGCTTTGCGTTATAAGCATCGTCAATAGACTGATATTTCTGCTTTGGTTTAAAGATATCCTTCACATCTTTCTCCTTCTTTAAGAAAAAACTGGCAAAGATGACAATCAGAATGATAAGCGTAAGAACCATATAGATAAAAAAATTACAAAGCAAAAACATCGCGAAGATGCTCAATGCTTTGTAATCCAGTATTTAGATCATATTTTTGTAGTAAATACGTCTTGTAAAATTTAGCGTTGCATATTCTTAGCCTCGATACTTAGTGTAGCATGCGGTACGGCTTTCAACCTTTCTTTTGGGATTAGTTTTCCAGTAACCCTGCAGACGCCATAGGTTTTGTTCTCGATGCGGATAAGTGCATGTCTAAGATCACGCAAAAACTTTTCCTGTCTGGATGCCAGGATTGCATTTTGTTCCTTGCTCAGCGTTTCTGCACCTTCTTCAAAAGCTTTGAATGTAGGTGATGTATCATCCGTGCCATTATTTTGGTTATTGATGAAGCTTTCTTTTATCAAGCCAAGATCATTTTCTGCCTTTGAGATTTTATCCTGAATGAGTTTTTTGAATTCTTGTAATTCTGAGTCGCTATATCGTAGTTTTTCTTCTGCCATTTTCAGCGTGTTATTTGGGTTCAACTTTTATTAATTTTTCAGCGTGAAGTTTGCTCACAACTTTTGTTTTTATAATCAACAAGAATAAAGATAAAATTTGAAATAATTCAGCTAAAATGTTCTATTCACATATTGTTAACAGAAAAGAAATCTTACTTATTTTTTCTCAATTTTTACTTTGAATTTTTCTTCATCTATCTCTATTTCGTCAAAATTTGAGAGTGAATTTACAAATTCTATTTCACCCGACAATACTTCCGCAGAAATATAATCGTCATTGTTAATAATTTCCTCTTTAAACGGGCAGGATTCTTCCAGCTGGATTGATATTCTGTCCGTTAGTTCAAAATCTTTATCTTTTCTAAGGTTCTGCACACGGTTGATAAACTCCCTTGCAACCCCTTCGGATTTTAATTCCTCGGTGAGTGTCAAATCTAATGCCACAGTTACTTTGCCTTCGCTGGCAACCGTCCATCCCGGGATGTCTTTTGTAGATATTTCTACATCATCCGTCGTGATTTCGTATCCTGAAACTTCTGCTTTTCCGGTTTTTTCCAGTGCTGCGATCTGCTCCGTTCCAAAATTAGAAATCGCCGCAGCCACCGTTTTCATATCTTTCCCAAGACGCGAGCCCAAGGCTTTGAAGTTAGGTTTGATCTGTTTTACAATCAAGTGAGAAGCTTCTTCGGCATTGATTAATTGAAGTTCTTTTACATTCACTTCCTGCTTGATGAGTTCTGCAACAGCTAAGATCTGAGCCTCTGTTTTCTTGTCCAGAACCGGGATCATTACTTTTTGCAACGGCTGGCGAACTTTTATATTTTCTTTTTTCCTTAAAGAAAATACCATCGACGTGATTTGCTGAGCCAGATGTGTTTTCTCAACCAAATCCTCGTCAATCAGGCTTTCGTTTGCTACTGGGAAATCGGTCAGGTGAACAGAATTCACCAAATCTTTGCCGGTCACTTGATTAAGATCCTGGAATAATTGATCCATGAAGAACGGCGCAATCGGCGCAGACAGTTTGGCAACTGTTTCCAGGCAAGTGTACAAGGTTTGATAGGCGGATATCTTGTCTTCGGAATAATCGCCTTTCCAGAAACGCCTTCTGCAAAGCCTTACATACCAGTTTGACAGGTTGTCATTAACAAAAGTATTAATCGCTCTTGCTGCTTTTGTCGGTTCATAATCTTCGTAGAAGGATTTAACTTCTTTGATTAATAGGTTGAGTTCAGACAAAATCCAGCGGTCTATTTCCGGACGGTTTTTTACATTGTTTTCCAGATATTTAAACCCATCTACATTGGCATACAACGCAAAGAATGAATAGGTGTTATAAAGTGTCCCGAAGAATTTTCTTCGGACTTCATCAATCCCTTCGATGTCAAACTTCAGGTTTTCCCAAGGATTGGCGTTGGAAATCATGTACCAGCGTGTGGCATCCGGGCCATACACAGCCAAAGTCTCAAACGGATCGACGGCATTGCCAAGGCGTTTGGACATCTTTTGCCCGTTTTTGTCCAGAACCAAACCGTTGGAAACCACATTTTTGTAGGCTACAGAATCGAAAACGGCCGTTCCTATGGCGTGCAGCGTATAGAACCATCCACGCGTCTGGTCAACACCTTCGGCGATAAAATCTGCCGGGAAGGCTTTTCTGTCGTCAATCAGCTCTTTATTTTCAAAAGGGTAATGAAGTTGTGCATATGGCATCGAGCCAGAGTCAAACCAAACATCAATAAGGTCGCTCTCCCGCTTCATTTCTTTCCCCGAATCCGACACCAAGATGATTTTGTCCACAAAGTTTTTGTGAAGGTCAATCAGGTTATAATTCTCTTCTGCCATATTTCCGGGTTCAAATCCTTTAAATGGATTCTCTTTCATAAAACCTGCAGCGATGGATTTTTCTATTTCGTTATAGATTTCTTCTACAGAACCAATGATTTTTTCTTCTTTAAGATCCTCAGTTCTCCAGATAGGCAACGGGATTCCCCAATATCTGGATCGGGAAAGATTCCAGTCGTTCACATTTTCCAGCCAATTGGCAAAACGGCCTTCCCCAGTAGCTTTTGGTTTCCAGTTTATGCTTTTATTGAGTTCTACCAAGCGGTCTTTTACGGCAGTCATTTTCACAAACCAAGAGTCGAGTGGATAGTAGAGCACTGGTTTGTCTGTCCTCCAACAATGTGGGTAGCTGTGGACATATTTTTCAACTTTGAAGGCTTTATTCTCCTCTTTTAGCTGGATGGCCAAATGCACATCCCATGATTTTTCCGGAGCAGTACCATCATCGTAATATTCGTTTTTGATGTATTTGCCAGAGAATACTTCCGGAACATTTTTGCCGCGGATAAATTTCCCCTGAAGGTCAACCAACGGAACAAGATTGTCATTTTCGTCTTTTACCAACATCGGCGGAATGCCGGCTTCTTTGGCCACGCGCGCGTCGTCTGCACCAAAGGTTGGTGCGGTGTGTACGATCCCTGTTCCGTCTTCTGTGGTCACGAAATCTCCCGGAATCACGCGGAAAGCATCTTCGGGATTTTCAGCAGGAAGGAACCAAGGGACAAGTTGTTTGTATTTTATGCCAACCAGATCCGCACCCTTAAATTCTTTTAAAACCTGGTAAGGAATGGTTTTGCTTTCAGCCGAATAGTTTTTAAAATCCTCATCTGTACCTTCTGTAAATTTTTTACCCAATTGTTTTGCGATCAATGGTTTGCCCAGGATCACGTAGATTGGTTCAAAAGTATATTGGTTAAAGGTTTTGATCAACGCATAATCGATATCTTTCCCAACGGTAAGTGCCGTGTTGGATGGCAGCGTCCATGGTGTAGTTGTCCATGCCAGGAAGTAAACTTTTGGCTGGTATTCTTCCTTATCAAACTCTGCCCAGTGCAAAGCGCCACCACAAGTTGCACCTGCTATTTCGTCGGTATTGATTGCGCTATTCGGGTAAGCAATAGAGGATAAGAATTTCCAGGTCTCGCTGGCATTTTCTGGTGCTTTTCCAATCTCAAACTGAGCCACAACCGTCGTGTCAGAAACATCGCGGTAAGTTCCAGGCTGGTTAAGCTCGTGCGAGGATAATCCTGTTCCGGCTTTGGGAGAATAAGGCTGTATGGTGTAACCTTTGTAAAGCAAATCTTTGGTATATAATTGCTTCAACAGCCACCAAACCGTCTCCATATATTTAGGCTGATAGGTGATATACGGATGTTCCAGATCTACCCAGTATCCGATTTTTTCGGTAAGGTTGTTCCAGACATCGGTGTAGCGCATCACGGCGTTTTTACAGGCCTCGTTGTATTCTTCTATTGTGATTTTTTTGCCAATATCTTCTTTAGTAATGCCAAGTTCTTTTTCCACGCCCAATTCTACAGGCAAGCCATGCGTGTCCCAGCCGGCTTTTCGGAAAACCTGTTTCCCGTTCTGTGTCTGGAAACGGCAGAAAATATCCTTAATCGACCGTGCCATCACGTGGTGGATGCCCGGCATACCGTTGGCGGAAGGTGGTCCTTCGTAAAAAACATATTCCGGCTGGCCTTCGCGGATCTGTACCGATTTTTTGAAGGTGTCATTGGTTTTCCAGAATTCTGCGATCTTTTCTGCGGTTTGAGTAAGGTTGAGTGTTTTATATTCTGCGAACTTATTCATTTTCAATGTATAAAAAAGTGTTTTTTATCAATTAAGAATGCGAATTTAGTGAAAATAAGCGAAAAAACGGTTAGTTTGCCGTCGGATATTAGTTGGATGTCAAGGTATTAATCTTTAGAACCTTCCTTAAAAAAGATAATCCGCAATCTTTGCTAAAAAAGCAGCGGATCACGGATTATTAGATGGATTGTTTGATGTAGATTCTAGATCAGACTTCTGATTTTGGTAATCATATCATCACCCAGCTGGTCGGCTTCTGCCTGGGAAAATGCTTCGGTATAGATACGGATAATCGGTTCTGTATTTGATTTTCTGAGGTGTACCCAATTGTTCGCAAAATCAATTTTCACACCGTCAACAGTAGAAATCTCTTCATCTCTATATTCCTCTTTTACTTTTAGAAGTAAGTTGTCAACATTAATGCCTGGCGTTAATTCAATTTTCTTTTTGCCCATAAAGTAAGAAGGATATCCTGCTCTAAGTTCAGAAACTGTTTTGTTTTCTTTGGCCAAATGCGTTAAAAATAAAGCAACACCTACCAAAGAATCCCTGCCATAATGCAGGTCCGGGTAGATAATTCCACCATTGCCTTCACCACCGATAACGGCATGTTTTTCTTTCATTAAGTTAACCACATTCACTTCGCCAACGGCACTTGCAAAATAATCTGAATGATGGGTTTTTGCCACATCTCGCAAAGCCCGGCTGGATGATAGGTTGGATACTGCAACTCCATTTTTAAGGCCTAAAAGGTAATCTGCAACAGCTACCAAAGTGTATTCTTCGCCAAACATTTCGCCTTTTTCATCGATGAAAGCCAGCCTGTCTACATCGGGATCTACTACGATTCCCAAATCGGCACCTTCTTTTTTTACCAACGCGCAAATATCACCAAGATGCTCCTTCAAAGGTTCTGGGTTGTGAGGGAATTGTCCGTTGGGTTCGCAATATAATTTGATGACTTCTACGCCTAATTTTTCCAAAAGCATGGGGATGGCAAGGCCTCCTGTTGAGTTGACGGCGTCCAAAACCACTTTAAATTTCTTAGCTTTTATCGCCTCAGCATCTACTGCAGGCAGAGCCAAAATCTTTTGGATATGGATATCAAACGCATCATATCGGGTTTCATATTTACCAAGATCATCCACATCGGCATAGTTAAAATCTTCACTTTCTGCCAAAGCCAGCACTTCGGCGCCATTTTCTCCGGTGATAAATTCGCCTTTGTCATTCAGTAATTTTAGGGCATTCCATTGTTTTGGGTTGTGGGATGCCGTTAGGATTATACCACCGTCAGCTTTCAATTCGGGAACCATAATTTCCACGGTTGGCGTGGTAGAAAGCCCTAAGTCAACAACGTTGATTCCCAAGCCCTGCAATGTTGCAGTAACCAGTGAGGAAACCATCGGGCCAGAAATTCTGGCGTCCCGGCCGATAACTAAGGTTAGATCTTTTTTATTCTTATTATTCTGAAGCCATGTTCCGAATGCCGAAGCAAACTTCACTACATCCAGTGGCGTAAGATTGTCGTTGACTTTGCCGCCAATGGTTCCCCGGATCCCGGAGATTGATTTTATTAATGACATTTTCTTATATTAAGGTTGAGCAAAAATACAATAATCCCTCTTTCTTAAAAAAATAAAAGTGCTCTGATGAACACTTTTATTTTTTTAAGAACACCCACAATCTGGGCCGCAGTTTTTGCCTTTGTTTTTTTTGGAGAATGTTTTTGACAGTTTTCTTACAAGCGCATACACCGCAGCTAGCACGATGGCGCCAACAATAACATATTGTATAAGTAATGAATTATCCATTTTGAAAATTTATTTCAGGATTTGATACACAATTAACGCCGAAAAGTATGCCAAAAACGTCATAGATATGGTTTGTAACAAGGTCCATTTCAAACTTTTGGTTTCTCTATAAACTACGGCAATAGTGGAGATGCACTGCATGGCAAATGCATAGAAAATCAAAATCGAAACGCCTGTGGCAAAGCTGAAAACTTTATCGCCATTCGGTTTTACGTCTAAGCGCATTTTTTCAATTAATTTTCCTTCGGGGGCTTCATCATCCAGGCTGTAAAGTGTGGATAAAGTTCCTACAAAAACTTCGCGCGCGGCAAAACTTGTGAGGATCCCAATTCCCATTTTCCAATCGTAGCCGAGGGGGGCAATCGCTGGTTCCATTTTCCTTCCTATTCTTCCTAGGTAAGAATGATCCAGTGACGAGTTAGTTGCTAGGATCTCGTTTTTATGTTGTGGGGGACCAAAATAGCTTAGCGCCCACAGGATAATACTTACTGTGAAAATCACCTTGCCAGCACCGGAAATGAATTCCCATACTTTTCGCAGTACCAGTTTGAAATCGTAACCAAATAATGGCATTTTGTAAGTTGGCAGATCCATCACTAGAAAGCTTTTGATCTTGGTTTTGATGATATTCTTTAGGATTAAAGAAGAAACCAAAGCCATCAAAAAGCCGAGAAGGTACATGATCATCAATGCAATTGCCCGATACTTGATGCCAAAAAAATTCTCATCGGGAATAATCAATCCGATAATGATACTGTAGATTGGCAGTCTTGCAGAGCACGTCATAAAAGGTGTTACAAGAATAGTGATAAGCCGTTCTTTTACGTTTTCTATATTTCTGGTGGACATGATGGCTGGAATGGCACATGCTGTTCCCGATACCAGTGGTACAATACTTTTTCCGTTCAGCCCAAATGGTCGCAGAAGCCTATCCATCAGGAAAACAACCCTTGCCATGTAGCCGGAATCCTCCAGTAAATAAAGGAAATATAGTAAAATACCTATTTGTGGTGCAAAAACCATAATGCCGCCGATTCCTGGAATGATCCCATTGGATATGAGTGAGTTGATTGGCCCATCGGGAAGGTATTCCCCAGAAAATGCGGATAGCCATGTGAAGAAATCTTCTATCCAGGCCATTGGGTACTCTGCCAAGAAAAAGACACTTTGGAAGATTAATAACAAAATTAACAGAAAAACAGCATAGCCCCAGAATTGATGAACCAGAATTTTGTCTAGTTTTTCCGTTAATAATTCCTTGAGTTGCGGTTTTTTCTCCGTTATTTCGGATGTGATTTTGTCGATGTTTTGATATCGCCTTACAGTCTCGGTAATTTGAAGGCGCTTGGGAACGCTGCATTTGGAATCCTCTTGGCTGATAATTTGGTGAATATTACTAATCTTTCCCAGATAGGTATCTGCCGCTAGCAGCGTCCAAATTTTATACAGGTTTTTCTCGGATGTGTTGGAGGATATTTTATATACTATTGATTTCTGCTCCAATGGAATCTCGAAGGAATTGGTTTCAGAAATTTTGAACTCATTGTTATAAACCGCTTCTCTGATTTTGTCTATCCCAATGCTTTGTTTAGCATTGGTTTCAAAAACCGGAGTGTGGAGCAATAGAGCCAATTTTGCGGTATCGATCTTAATACCACGCTTTTCGGCTTCGTCAACTTGGTTAACAACCATTATGGTTGGGATGCCAAGATCCTGAATCTGCTGGAAAAGCAGCAAGCTCCGCCTCATATTGATGGCATCTGCTATGTACACAACGCCAGAATAATTTTCCTGAATAAGAAACCGCGAAAAAATAGCTTCGTCCTCAGAAGTTGGATAGATGCTGTAAGAGCCGGGAAGGTCTATTACTTCTACCGCCTCATTGTTATAAGTATAATTACCAGAATGGCTGGCTACGGTTACACCGGCGTAATTACCTGTTTTCTGTTTTTTGTTACAAAGGATATTGAAGAGGGTGGACTTTCCCACATTGGGATTCCCTACCAATAATATTTGCTTGTTTCTCTTGTCCTGCATGGTTTCCCGCATTTTGATTCGCCAATTCTAGGGCGACATTCATCATACCTATTTGTGCACTTGTACTTGGATGAATCTTGCTTCAGCTTCTCTAAGGGCAATTCTGGTTTTTTCCAGACCATACTCTACATATAAAGGACCACCAAAAGGGGCTTGGTAAAGCACGCGGAAACTGGTTTCCGGCAGTAATCCCATTTCTATAATTTTAGTTGGCATTGTAAGGTTATCATTATCGTAACCAACTATTTTTCCCATTTCATTTTTGGGAAAACAACAGAGCTTATCGATGTTATTTTTTTGCAAGACTAAATGTTTTTGGAGTACAAATATAGCTTATTTTAAATAAATCTAAATAAGATATTTATCACAAAAAAACTCCCGGGGAATTATTCTCCGGGAGTTATGTGGTTTTTTATTCTTTTATTTTGCCTAGGTTTTCAACTTTGCCAACATTTAGTTTTTTATCCACTTCTATTGGGTTGTCATTAGCATTGAAAAAGTCCTTTGCTATTTTTTCCTGATCTTTCATCATTTCGCCAATGGTCTTGTCACTGCCCGGCATTTTCATAGACATCATATTCTGTGGTACCTGCGCACGCCATTCTGCCATTGGATCTTGTTTGAAAGCCGTATATGCCTTGTCAAATTTGTCTTTAGCGATTATCTTTTTCTCATTACTTCCCATGCCATATTTTGCATTGATCTCTTCTGCATAAGAAAATTCCTTCCAATCCTTGATGACTTTGTTTCCGGATAATACCCAAGAATAGTTTTTGTCCTGATCTTCAATTTTAACAATCAGTCCAGGTAAGCCATAAAACTTGTACGGCCCGTCTTGGAAAGGGATATCTGTTGTAAACCAGGCGTTCCATGTTCTTCCTCCAAATGTGGTAGTAGCTTTCTGGGTATTGTATGTTCCAATCTTCTCTTTATCAGAAAGGATTTTCCAGTCAAATTTTATTTTTTCTTCATAAGCAAAAAGATTTCGGCTGATTCTATCCACATACTGTTCTGTCATATCTGGATAGATTTTGTAAATCTTGAAAGAAAATTTGGGCATTTTTATAGATTTTGACAAATCCTTCCAAGCCTTTGTTTTTTCCATTTCTTCCACAGCCGTCTTAATAATAGAATCCTGCGCTGCCATCGTAAAATCCTGATAGATTGATTTGTCTTTTGCAATGTCAAGAGCTGTCATCACTTTATCTATTTTTGCAGAATCTTTTTTTGGTTTGAAGCTAAGTTCGTAAAAAAACCGGTTAGCAGTTTCCTGTGCCGATGCCATTAATCCTAGTAGTAAAATAGGTAGGATGATTAATTTTTTGAGCATTTTCATAATATCTTAATTTTTATTGATGTAGAATTAGTTGAAGATTTGTAAAATTGTTACACTATGGCTGATACATTTTTTTAATTGATTCATTCATCAGTTGATAGATTTTCATATGTTCTTCATCAGTTATCAATTTCTCGTGCAGTTTCAGGATTCGGTCGTCGCCTCTCACAGCCGGACCAGTTTGAGCCGATTTGGGGTCGAGATGATGGATTTTCTCAACCGTTTCGTCTATTAATGGAAGAAAGTAATTGAAATTTAAATCCTGAGAATCCGATATTTCTTTGGCTCTGGCAAAAAGATGGTTCACAAAGTTGCAGGCAAATACTGCCGTGAGATGGATGTATTTTCTTTTCTCATAATCCGAAATTTCTACATAATCCGAAATAATAGATGCTAACTCCATCAATGATTTTTCATCAATCTGATGTTCCGCCTCCACAAAGAATGGAATTTTGGAATAATCCAGCTTTTTCGATTTGGAAAAAGTTTGCAAAGGATAAAAACTAGCTTTTCTGTAATTACCTTTCAGTATTTCAATAGGAAGCGAGCCAGAAGTGTGAACAACGAGCGCTTTTTCATTTTTAATTAATTCAGAAACATTTTCTATAGCGGAGTCGGAGACAGCAATAATATAAAGTTCAGCATCTGCCAAAATATCTGTAGAATAAGGAATGCCGAGTTCTTGGGAAATATGGGATAGATTTTGCTCATTACGCCCAAATAGCTGAACAAGTTCCAGATGGTTTTGTTGAAAGGCTTTTGCCAGATGATATGCCACATTGCCCGAGCCGATGATAACTGTTTTCATAGTGCAAAGATAATTGTTTTCGAGATTTTTGGGTTCCTTAAGATTACTTGCCAATCATTTATGGAGGCTTAAAAATGGAAAAACTAAAAATAGAAAATTCAAAAAATAATTTAACTTTGATCTTTATTTTTAATCCAAACACCGAAACATCTGAATGAAGCTCAAGGATGAGGACATTGTAAAGTTCCTGACGGCACCTCAAACCGTGGAGAAAGGACTGCGCGCGATGATGGATGCTTACCAGAGCAGGTTGTACTGGCATATCAGGCGGTTAATTATAGATCAAGATCAGGCTCAGGATGTTTTGCAGGATACATTTATCAAGGCGTATCAGAATATTCATCAGTTCAAGAGTGACAGCAAGCTCTATACCTGGCTCTACAGGATTGCGACCAACGAAGCTTTGCAGCAACTCAACAAAATGAACCGAATGAAAAAGACCGATGAAGATGCAGAATATTATCTTCAAAATCTTGTAGCCGATAATGCAGGACAAGACGCCGAGGAGATCCAGGTTCTTTTGCAAAAGGCGATACATACGCTGCCAGAAAAACAGAAGTTGGTTTTCAATATGCGGTATTACGATGATTTGCCTTATGAAGAAATTTCCAAAATCCTGGATATGTCTGTAGGAACGTTAAAAACAAATTATCACTACGCCAAAGATAAAGTAGAACAATATATAAAGGATAATTACTCAGACGAGTTTTAGAATAAAAAATATAAAAGTTATGCAAATCGATATAGAAAAACTAAACAGAAAAACACCATATCCGGAACCTGAGGATTCTTTTTTTCAGGCACTTCAGGATCGGGTGGTATCTAAAACGATGAATTCAGGCAGTCAAACCGAGCTTGTCCCTAAGAATAAGGCAACCAAAATTTTCGCGCTTAATTTCCAATGGATGGCTGCAGCGGCGCTTGTTTTGATAGCAGGGATTACAGCTTTTTTTGGATTTACAAACGATCCCGAGGTTCAATTGACAACACAGCAGGCGATTGTTGATAGTACGTATGAAGTGGAAATGCCAACCAGTAAATCTCCAACAGCTTTGGCAGAAAACCACATAGATTCTAATAAAAAAGAGCTGCCATCTGCAGTCAATATCGTAAAAAATCATCCAACATCGGTCGGAAATGAAAATGTGTCAGCAATGCCTCAAAAATCCATTCAAAATCAGGATCGTCAGGATTATGCTGTGGTACCGGGCAAAAGATCAGATTCCGACGTTGAGAGAGTATTAGCTGCCTTTACACCCGATCAAATCAAGGATTTGGATAAGAATAGTGAGCAGGATGTTTATCTAGATCTTTATAATTAATAACAGTAAACAGGATAGAAATGAAAAAGTTGTTATTACATATATTGCTGTTGAGCACATTCGGATTTCAGTGGGCAAATGCTCAAGTCAGGAGAACGGATAATTCAGCGTCCCGTGCCAATACATCACCTTCTGCATCTGCTTTTCGTAATAATTCTACATCCTCACTGGCTCCCGCAGGTACTTATCAACAACAGAATCTCCCAAGTAATACAGATTGGCGTAGTATGGATATGGATGAGCGACGACAGGTAGTGAGCAATATGTCTCCCAGAGAACGATCCGCTTTTTTGCAGAAAATGAAGGCCAATATTGTAGTAAACGATATTAATGTGCCTGCAGACAAACAGGACACTTTTAAGAGGTTATATGCAGATTATCAGAATAGTCAGAAGCAGATTAAGGAGAAGTTTCATCCGGATAAAAATATAGACCAGTTGAGTGACCAAGATGCCTTGTTAAAACTTAATCAAAGTTTTGATGTCGGTCAGCAATTGTTAGATAATAGAAAAGCTTTTTCTGATCAATTTTTAAAAATTTTGACGCCACAACAGGTGCTTAAAATTTTCCAGACGGAAGGTAAAATGCGCGACAAAATGTTGGATAAAAAAAACGATAAGTAAATAGAAAACCTCTTGATTTAAGAGGTTTTTTTGGTTTTAGATCACACATTAACAAATGTTTCTAAATAATTTTTCCTATTCTGTTAAAAATATGTATTTTCGCAGACTGATTATAAACACTTAATATAAAATGGCAATTTTAGGCGAAATTAGAAAAAGATCGTGGCTGCTGGTAGGCGTTATTGCGTTGGCACTATTAGCTTTCCTTGTGAATCCGGATACTATAGACAAAGTTTTTGGTAAAAATCCGAATATCATGGGAAAAGTGAATGGCGAGGAAATTACCCGAGATGAGCTTAACGACCAGATCTTTATTTTGCAACAACAGGCCCAGCAACAGGGACAGCCTGCAAAAGGTTTGGAAGAGCAGGCGTGGCAGATTCTTGTACAGTCCAAATTGATCAAGCAACAGTTTGAGAAAATGGGTCTTAAGTTGACTGATGATGTGTTCTGGAGCCAGTTACAATACGATCCTATTTTTGCTCAAAATCAACAATATTTTGATGAAAAAGGCAACTTTAAGCTTCAGGAAATCAAAAGCGAAATAGAAAAAGCACAAACTGCCAATCCTGAGAATTATGCTTTCTGGTTAAAAAACAGAAAGGCAATCGAATACAGAATGATGGCTAGGATGTTGTTTAGCAACGTAACGTCAGGTATCACTACTAGCAAAAAAGAGGCTGAACTGATGATCAAGTTCCGTGATGAGATGGCTAATATCGATTTTGTAAAAGTGGATTATCTGGAGTTCTCCAAAAAGAACAATGTAAAGGTAACGACTCAGGATCTTGCAGACTATATCAAACTCCACCCAACAAGGTTTAAGGCAACAGCCAGCCGAAATATTGCTTATGCCTATTTTCCGGCAACACCAAGTCCTCAGGATGATGCAGCTACTTTGAATGAAATCAACAAACTTTATCTAAAAGGAACGGATGCTTCTAACGGAGCAGAGAATTTTCAGAATACAAAAAACGATTCCATGTTTGTGGAATTGAACTCTGATGTACCATTTATTCCTCAGTATGTAAGTCTTAACCAAATTCCTCAGGAACTTAAAGATAAAATTGCTACTGCTGCAATCGGCCAGACATTTGGTCCATATAAAGAACAAAACTTATATGTGGTATCTAAGTTGTTGGATAAAAAAGCATCCGATTCTACATTGTCCAAGCATATTTTGATTGCTTACAAGGGGGCAGAGCGTTCTACTGCTACCAGAACAAAAGAGGCGGCAAAGAAAACAGCAGATAGTTTACTAGCAGTTATTAAGGCTAATCCTGCAAAATTTGCAGAAGGCCTAAAATTGTCTGATGAACCTAATGCCGTAGAAAGAAACGGAAGTGTAGGCTGGACCACGCCTTCTTCTCCATTTGCTCCGGGTTACCTTAAGTTTTTAGCCGATAATGCTAAAGGAACTACAGGTCTTGCAGAAACATCTTTTGGTTATCATATCATCAATATAGAAGATAAGAAAACAGGTGCAATGGGCTATAAGATTGCGCATCTTGCAAAAAATATCAAAGCATCTGATAAAACTGAAAATAAAGTCCTCACTCAGGCTACAAGATTTATTCAGCAGACCGAGGGCAAAAGTTTTAACCAGTTCAAAAACCTGGCTGAAAAAAGCAAGTATATTTTCAACAATGCAAAAGCGGTTGGCAGATTCCAGGGTACACTCCCAGGACTTAATACAGACAAAGATTCAGACATTATTACTTGGGCTTTTGACAAAAAGCGATCTGTTGGTGATACTGACATCTTCACAGTAGAAGGTTCTGGTGACAGGATTGTTGCTTATGTAGTAGGCAAACAGGACGAAGGTCTTGCTGATCCAGAAACTGTAAGGGATCAGATTGAGCCAATTGTTAAAAATAAGCTCTTGGCTAAGAAAATTACTGAAAAGATCAATGCTGGAAAATACACATCGCTAGATCAGGCTGCAAAAGCTTTTGGTACAAGTAAAGCCAGCGCAACAGTTAATCTGTTCAACCCTGGTATAAACGGTGCGATGGAGCCAAAAGTTGCAGGTGCTGCATTTGGAGTGGCTGCAAACAAACTGTCTCAGCCAATAGAAGGTATGACGGGCGTTTACTTGGTAGTTAAAAAATCTGTAACAACCAACAAGTTGCCAGGTGGTATCAAGCAGATTATGCAGGCTATCACACAGCAGAATTCTCAGCAGTTTACCGGGGCTCTTCTTAAGAGTCTTCAGGATAATGCGACGATTAAGGATTATCGAATTGAAGTTTGGGATAAAGCTCAAAAATAATTTAGAAATCTTCTCTTAAAACAACAAAAGCGGCATAATTGTCGCTTTTGTTGTTTTTTTATTTATAATAATTATAAGAGCAATATTCTTATATTTGCTAACTAGTAAAACAACAAAAACGTGAAGTTAAGTAAAGAATTAAAAGCAGGTTTGATCGCAATTTTTGCCATTATCAGTTTCGTGATATTATATCAGTTTATGAAGGGTAAAAATCTTTTTACGACAGACAATGTTTTTTATGCAAAATATGACAATGTAGAAGGTCTGGCAGTTTCTAACCCGGTCTCTATTAATGGTCTGAAGGTAGGGCAGGTAGATGAAATCAAGCCCATGACAACCAAAGACGGGAAGCTGCATTTTGTTGTAAAGGTTACAATCGATGATACCTTCGAGTTTTCTAAACAGTCTACAGTAGAAATCTTCGAACCTGGGTTAATGTCTGGCAAGGAGATGAAAATTAATCTTTTCTATGGTGGCGAAACAGCCAAAGATGGTGATACGCTAAAGGGTAGTTACCAGCTGTCTATGCTTAATTCCTTATCATCACAGGTGAAACCGGTAAAAGACCAACTCTCAGGCGTTCTTCTGAAACTTGATTCAACACTGGCAAGTACCAACAAGATTGTGGATGAGCAAAACAGGAGAGAAATTAAACTTCTTTTAGCAAACCTTAATAAAACAATCGAAACTTTTAAATCTACAGCTGACAGGACAAATGCTATCTTGGCAGGTAACGAAGCCGGATTACATAATGTGGTAGATAATGCCAATAAGACTTTGATTACAGCTAACAAGACCCTTGATAAATATGGCGCGGTGGCAGAAAATGTGGATATCAATAAACTTAATGGCACTATTGATCAGTTTAACCAAACTGCTAATAAACTCAATAACGTTATTTCCGGCATACAAAACGGCGAAGGTTCTCTTGGTAAATTGACCAAAGATGATGAACTTTACAATAATCTAACAAAAACGACAAACAGTCTCAACCAGCTGATTGAAGATCTAAAAGCTAACCCGAAGAGATATGTTAATTTCTCCGTTTTTGGTAAAAATGCAGATAAAAAGTAGGTATGCAATATATTGACAATGTCATTTTTTTAATTCTTCTCGTTGCAGGTTTTGGGCTGTTTGCCAAAAGCCTTGTCGAGTTGTACCGCAATATTCGTCTAGGACAAAAGATTGACCGTACCGATAAAAAAGCAGAGCGCTGGGCTACAATGGCAAGAGTCGCACTTGGGCAAAGCAAAATGGTGAAAAAGCCTATTGCCGGCGTTCTTCACATCTTTGTTTACGTTGGCTTCGTCATTATCAATATAGAGTTATTAGAAATCATTGTTGATGGTATTTTTGGTACACACCGATTTTTGCAAAGTATTTTCGGGGAAACTTTTTATGCCTTTTTTACAGGTACATTGGAGGTGTTGGCATCCTTGGTAGTCTTTGCGGTTGTTGTGTTTTTTATCAGGAGAAATTTCTATGGCGTCAAGAGATTGACGATGAAAGAATTGTTTGGATGGCCAAAACGCGATGCCAATTGGATCCTGATTATAGAATTTGCCCTGATGGTGGCATTTTTCACGATGAATGGTGCCGATTATTATGCAGATTCTGCGCGTTTTGCTTCTAATTTTCCAATCTCAAAACACCTGTTTCCTTTCTTTGGGAATCTAAGTTTAGAAACTCTTCACATCATTGAAAAATCGGCGTGGTGGTTTCACTTTGTAGGGATTTTGTTCTTTATGAATTATCTCTATTATTCCAAGCACCTGCACATCATTTTGGCTTTTCCAAATACTTGGTTTGCGAATCTTGAGAAAAAAGGAAAGTTTAATAACCTGGAATCGGTCACCAAGGAAATCAAGCTGATGATGGATCCCAATGCAGATCCTTACGCAGCACCGGCAGAAGGTACCGCTGAAGAAGCAGCTTCAAAATTTGGGGCAGAAGATATTTTTGATCTGAGCCAGGTTCAGTTGCTCAATGCCTATTCTTGTACCGAATGCGGAAGATGCACTGCCGAATGCCCTGCTAATATCACAGGCAAGAAACTCTCGCCAAGATTGATTATGATGAAGACGAGAGACCGTCTAGAAGAAGTAGGCAGGAATATCAATAAAAACAAAGGTAAATTTGTGGATGACGGGAAAAAACTTCTCAACGATTATATCACAAAAGAAGAACTTTGGGCCTGTACCACCTGCAACGCTTGTGTAGAAGCTTGCCCAGTCCTTATTGATCCTTTGTCTATTATTTTCGAGATGAGACGGTTTTTGGTGATGGAGCAATCTGCTGCGCCACAGGAACTCAACCTGATGATGACGAATGTCGAGAATAATGCCGCTCCTTGGCAATACAATCAGGCAGATCGTTTGAATTGGGCAAATGATAACTAATATAACAATGTAATAATCTACCAATGTAACAATTGTTGATCAAATTGATAAACTGTTACATTGATTATTTGGTAAATTATAAAAATGGATTTTAAGATTAAAACAATGGCAGAATATGCGATGGAAGGCAAATCTCCCGAAGTTCTCTTCTGGGTAGGCTGTGCCGGAAGTTTCGATGACCGTGCGAAGAAGATTACGCGCGCTTTCTGCAAAATCCTTAATAAAATTAATGTAGAATTTGCGGTCTTGGGTCAGGAAGAGTCCTGTACAGGCGATCCTGCAAAACGTGCCGGGAACGAGTTTGTATTCCAAATGATGGCATTGACCAATATTGAGGTGCTTAATGCCTACAATGTCAAAAAGATAGTAACGGCCTGCCCGCACTGTTTCAATACTTTGAAAAACGAATATCCTAGCCTTGGCGGAAATTATGAGGTGATGCACCATACGCAATTTCTGAAACAACTGATGGAAGAAGGCCGTTTGAAAATAGAAGGTGGAAGTTTCAAAGGGAAAAAAATTACCTTTCACGATCCTTGTTATCTTGGCCGTGGCAATGATGAGTACGAAGCACCAAGAATGCTTCTCGAAAAACTTGATGCGGAACTCGTTGAGATGAAACGTTGCAAAACCAACGGACTATGTTGCGGAGCAGGCGGTGCGCAAATGTTTAAAGAACCCGAAAAAGGGAATAAAGATATTAACATAGAAAGGACCGAGGAAGCGCTGTCTTTTCAGCCCAAAGTGATTGCTACAGGCTGCCCTTTCTGTAATACAATGATGACGGATGGTGTGAAACATTTTAACAAAAATACCGAAGTGGAAGTCAAAGATATTGTAGAACTGTTGGCAGAAGCAGAAGATTTGTAAATCAATAATATTTAGTAAATAAAAACCTCAGAATTTCTGGGGTTTTTTGTTGAATTGATTTAGATAAAAAATGCGTAATTTTATATCTCGAAAATTATTATCAAAATGAAAATTGAAGAATCTAATATTGTTGAGACCAACGATTACAGAGTGATTATATATCCCGCATCCCGCCCTTTTACCGCGAAGGAAAGTAAGACTATTGCGGAAAAATTATATGATTTTTTAGGCGGTTGGGCTGCTCACGGCAAACCACTGTCTTCGTCGTTTAAGATAGAGAAAAATCAGTTCATCGTTATTTGTGTAGATGAGGAAAAAGAAGCCGCATCTGGTTGCAGTATTGATGCTTTAGGCAAAATCATGCGTGAGCTGGATACGGAGTTCAGACTTGGTTTTTTTGATCGAATGAAAGCCAGTTTTGTGGAAAACGGCGAGGTCAAAACACTCAAACTTTCCGAGTTTAAAAATAAAATTAGGAATGGTGAGTTATCTAAAGACATCGAGGTTTTTGACTTTTCAAAAAATACATATCTTGATTTCCTAAGTCATTTTCTTCAACCATTCAGCCGAAGTTGGGCATCGTCTCTCGCTTAATTATTCGTGGCAAAATTGATTAAATCAGTGGTCATAAAGCTTAAGTTTTTATCTTTGTAAAGATGAAAGTCAGATTATCCATTATTGTAGCCGGCTTAATGCTCCTGTTTTCTTGTCAACGAGATAGTGAAGATGTGCAAGCAATAGATCAGGTGCTGAAAATGTATGTGCGAAGTAGCAACGGGCAGGACTTGCTTAATAACCGTATCAAAGGATCTTATACATCTGTAAGTATGCTTGATTTATTAGGTAAAACGGCTCTTGTCTCTTTTTCGGGATATAGCCTTTTAAAAGATTCTGATACAATAACTTATATTGATTATGCCGCTGGCGCAGTGCGTTTGAAAAGGGATTCTTTGAGTCCGGAGTACAAGACGTATTATTCTAAATTCATTATCAGATATTCAAAAACTGTAAATACGCAAACAGTGACGGATGATGATACAATAGAGATTAATTACAAATGGACACCGTCGCTTTTTGAACTGTCAACACTTAAATATAACGACCAGTTGAAATTTACAAAAGTGCCCGGGCAGCCTAATGTAGTCAATATCGTTAAATAAAATCCTTAAATTTGCAATGCGTTGGGAATTACTATAATTCATTATAAACCCAACAACCAATAACTACAACCAACAACCCAACTATGTTACAGGTTAATTTTTTGCGCGAAAACAAAGAGCGCGTTTTGGAAGGCTTGAAGAAAAGAAACTTCAAGGAATTAGATTTGGTCGATGCGGCAATCAATGCTGACGACGAAAGAAAAAAACTGCAGTTTGAGCTCGACTCACAACTTTCTGAGATGAACAAGATTTCGAAAGAAATTGGCATCCTGATGAAAGACGGTAAAAAAGAGGAGGCTGAAGCAGCAAAATCCAAAACTTCGCAATACAAAGAATCGAGCAAAGAATTGCAAAACCAACTCAACGAAGCCGAAAAATCGCTTATCAATATCCTTTACCTGATCCCGAATATTCCTAACGAGAAAGTTGTGGCCGGCGTTTCTGCCGATGACAACGAGATTGTTTACGAATCTACAACAGTAGAAGGTCTAGGCGAAGGTGCGATCCCGCATTGGGAACTGGCCAAAAAATACAACCTGATTGATTTTGAATTAGGTGTTAAAATTGCCGGAGCAGGTTTCCCTGTTTATTTGGGGAAAGGGGCACGATTGCAAAGAGCATTGGTGCAGTATTTCTTAGACAAAAATACCGATGCCGGCTATATGGAAATTAATCCGCCGCATGTGGTGAACGAAGCTTCGGGATATGGAACAGGGCAGTTGCCGGATAAGGAAGGCCAAATGTACTACATTGGTGCCGATGACCTCTACCTGATCCCTACGGCAGAAGTGCCTGTCACCAATATCTACAGAGATGTTTTGCTGGATGAGAAGGACCTTCCTATCAAAAATACTGCTTATTCCCAATGCTACAGGCGCGAAGCTGGAAGTTACGGTGCGCATGTACGCGGGTTAAACAGGCTTCACCAATTTGAAAAAGTGGAGATTGTAAGAATCGAAAAGCCGGAAAATTCTTATGCCGTTTTAGAAGAAATGGTAGAGCACGTTAAATCAATTCTGGAAGACTTGGAACTGCCTTACAGAATCCTGAGACTTTGCGGTGGCGATACAGGTTTTACCTCTGCAATGACCTATGACTTCGAAGTTTGGAGTGCCGCGCAGGAGAAATGGCTGGAGGTGAGTTCTGTTTCCAATTTTGAAAACTTCCAGGCCAACCGTCTGAAATGCCGTTACAAAGGCAGCGAAGGAAAATCCCAATTGGTACACACGCTGAACGGTTCTGCAATGGCATTACCAAGAATCATGGCCGCACTATTGGAAAATAACCAAACACCGGAAGGTATCAGATTACCAAAAAAGGTAGCAGAATATGCAAGGTTTGAATTGATTGATTAATTCATAATTTAATAAAAATAAGGAAGCCGCAATGTGAAATTTGCGGTTTTTTTTATGCTTGGAAATCTATTTTTTATTGTTAAAAATCACGCGATTCGTAAAGTCATTTACAATCCGCGAACATTTGGCTGCCCCGCCTGTATCCAGATGATCAGCATCATAAAAATCTTCTAAAGTAAATCTTTTGTCGGTAAATAAATTGAGGTTATAGACATTGGCGTTTTTGGAAGTAATAATTTTACAGGTGTTTTGTATTTTTTTTAGTTTCACAGGGTTTACATTGTCAGAAAAATACTTGGTGACAGGCATGTTCAGGAGCAGAACCTTGATATTTCTCTTTTTACAGGCATCAATCATAGACTGGATTCTGCTTATATTATCGGTAAAGTTCATCAATCCGTCTTCTATATTCTTCACCCTTATTAAAGCATCTTTTTCCAACAATGGTTTTTTAGCTGATTTTTTGTAATTGGTTCCAAAACCGTTCTGGTCACAATGGGCGATGGTTCCATCTTTCAGGTATTGGGCAATTAGTTTTGAATTGGCATTAAAAGTCCTTGTGGAGGAGATGAAATATTTTGTAAGATCATAGCTTTTGATAGAAGGAACATCTAAGTGCATGTAAGTTTGGTAATAATATTTCCTCCATTTGTTCTCTTCTGTTTCTACAATTTCACTCAGGCTGGTATACTCGATATTAAGGACAACACATTTTAAATTACCGAATTGATTAATATATTGATTAAATAATAATTGGTCAAAATAAATTGTTTGACTAATATGAGCCAGATTATAAGCCGGTCGGTTAAAATACCTAGGGTTTAATCCGTAAAAAGTATGTGAGTTTCCCAAGAAGAGAAGTTCCGTTTTATTTAATTTCTTAGGGATTTCTTCGTATTTTACAGAATAATCATTGGGAATCAATCTGTAAAATAACTCAAAAACGATAAAGATCAATAAGACAGGCAGTGAAAATGAAACTAATTTTTTTAACAGGCTTCTCATCTAAAATTGAAAATAAATAAATTGAAAATTTGAACTGTAATAATACAAGATGATGATCGTAATGATATAGTAAAAAGAAATTCTGTATGGTTTTTTCCAATTCATACCCAACTGTTCTATGGCAAAGTTGTTATTTCTGCCTACCCATTCGATTACACAAAATAGAAATATGTAACTTATAACAGTTTTTGGGAAAATTTCTGGGAATGATAGCAAGGATTTGGAAAAAATTTTCCTAATGTAATTAAATGCAAACCCAATAGATTCTGAACGGAAAAATATCCTCGCAAAAGTGACGGTCATGAATGTAGAACTAATCTGGAAGAACAATATAATGGCTGACTTCCAATCGCGTGCACTAGCTATTTCTAGATGACTTCTGTTCGTGTGTGATAATAATAGTGGTATAAAAAATAATGCGTTCAAAAATCCATAGAAAAGAAACGTCCAATTAGCACCGTGCCAGAAACCACTCAGTAGGAAGATGATAAACACATTTCTGATATTTTCCCATTTACTGCCTCTGGAGCCGCCAAGCGGAATGTAAACGTAATCCCTAAACCATGATGAAAGCGAAATGTGCCAACGCCGCCAGAACTCGGCAATATCTCTAGAAAAATATGGGTAAGAGAAGTTCTTTAGAAGTTCTATCCCAAGCATTCTTGCCGTTCCCAGGGCAATATCAGAATAACCGGAAAAATCGCCATAAATCTGGAAAGAAAATAAGATGGCTCCTATCACAAGAGAACTTCCCGAGTACTCCGAAGGGTTTTCAAAAATTTGATTAACGTAGGGTGCGCAACTGTCTGCGATAACAATTTTCTTAACCAGCCCCCACAAAATCTGACGTAGCCCATCTACCGAATTAGAATAATTGAATATTCGCTTGGTTTGGAGTTGGGGCAAAAGATGACCCGCTCTTTCTATAGGCCCTGCAACCAATAGCGGAAAAAAACTTACAAAAAGTGAATAATCCGTTAGGCTTTTGATAGGCTTTATCCTTCCCTTATAAACATCGATGACGTATGACAAACCGTGGAATGTGTAAAATGATATACCAACGGGTAAAATAATCTTGAGAGACCAATTGAGATGTCCAAATCCTAACTGTGATGAGGCTTTAGAAACATTATCAATAAAAAAATTAAAATATTTGAAAAATCCCAAAAAGCAAAGGTTTACAGCAATGGAAAGCCACAACCACTTTTTCTTATGATTTTGAGATTGATCGATTTTTTCTGCTACAAAAAAATCCAAAAGAATGGAAAACATGAGTAGAAAAAGAAAACGCCAATCAAAACAACCAAAAAAGAAAAAACTTGCAACAAGCAGAAACAGGTTTTGCTGCTTAAGGTTTTTATTGAAAACAAACCAATACAGTAAATATACAATGGTGAAAAAGTAAGCGAACTCAATATTGTTGAATAGCATAATCTTTTAGTTCAATTATTTTTTCAAATTCAAAAAGTAAGTCCAGATCAGGCGGATTTCCCCATATTCAAAGTCAGGCGGCAAAACAGATTTCCAGTCATTAATGGTATCCTGAGGATTTTCTTTGAAGGTGATCTCAAAAATTTTGATCTTCTCTTTTGGGTAAATTCTCAGCAGGTCATTGCGGTCCAGTACGCTTTGTTCTGCAAACTTGGCAAGATGCCCAAAGATAGTGGAAACAACAAGTCCTCTTTCTTTGGCAATCTCGGGCAAGGTTTTCCCTTCCTGAAAAAGCTGATAGGTAAGGATATGCGTTGGCACTTTATTGATTTTCAATGAGATTTCAACATCTTTTTCCTTATTGTACAAAGGCGTTTCCAGAAGGTGAACTTCTTTCAGGTCTTTCAAATAATCTTCCAGATCATCCAGCCAAACCCGGAAATCTTCGTTAAAAGCTTTGAGCCCTTTCAGACCTTTGGACTCAGCATAGAAATCTTTTAGTGGCGAGAAAACTTTGTCATTCACATTGGTGAAAAAGAAATTAACAGCACCTTTTGCCTTGCTCTCAATCTCCGGCCATTCTTCTTCTCCCAAAAGGAATTTGTGGGTTTTCTGAAGTAAAACACGTTCAAATTTCATGAAAATCGTGATCAGGTTTTCAATTTCTGACTTTAAGCTAATGTAGAGCTGATGCGATTTGTTTTTATCGATGACCTTGCTTGTTTTGGTCGATAGATTCCAGTTTTCCAATGCCGGGGCAAACCAGTTGCAGTCAATTCTTCTGATCACTTTCTGGATGCTGTAATCGTACTTTTCAGAATTAATGATCTCTTCTATCTTGGCATTGGCGTGCGTCTCATCCTGAAATTTGGAAACTCTTTTGTCACTGAAAATAACATCTGGCATGATCTTGGATTTTAGGATAATTCCTTCTAGCGTTCGACAACGGGACAGGGCAACATAAACCTGCCCGGAGGCAAAACTCTTCCCGGCATCGATAATCAACCGGTCAAATGTTAAGCCTTGGCTTTTATGAATCGTAACCGCCCAAGCCAGGCGAATTGGAAACTGTTTGAAGCTCCCCAAAACCTCCTCTTGGATGTTTTTTTCTGAATCCAGACTGTATTTTTTCTGTTCCCAGGTTTCTGCCTTCAGTTTTATTTCATCTTCGCTGCCATCCAGGATTACCGAAATTTCGTCCTCGTCCAGATAGGATATTTGGCCTAGTTTTCCATTATAATATTTCTTGTCAGTGGAGGTGTCGTTGCGGATGAACATAATCTGTGCACCTACTTTCAGCTCCAGGACTTCGTCATTCGGGTATTGTGTTTCTTTGAAATCACCCACCACTTCAGCATTATAAAAGTGAGGCTTCCCACCCAGTTCTTTTATCTTTTTCTGATTGATGTCGTCCGCCATTTTATTATGCGAACACAGATAAACGTAAGCTTCGTTTTTTGGATGAAAATCCGGCTGATATCGGGCATTCAGTGTTTCAAAATCAACATCTTCCACATTGCCGTCGCGGATGGCGTTGAGGATTTCAAGAAAATGCTCATCAGTTTGTCTGTACACTTTGGTAAGTTCCAGCGTGATAAAATTGCTGTCTTCCAAAGCTTTGGCGTGAAAGAAAAAAGGCGAAGCATAGCACATCGAGAGAATGTATTCGTCCCTTACAACAGGTGGCAGCTGGTAAAGGTCGCCAATGAATAACATTTGCACGCCACCAAAACGCTGCTGGTTCCTGCGGACGTGGCGCAGTGCAAAATCCATCATATCCAGCACATCGGCACGCAGCATAGATGCTTCATCAATAATGATAATTTCGATTTCGCGGAGGAGTTTCAGTTTATCTTTCCTGTATTTGAAATGCGGAATCAAATCCGCAATGTTGTTGGCCAGGTTCTGATCAATCCGCTCCGTGGTAGGCAAAAAAGTCCGCAACGGAAGCCCAAACATAGAGTGGATGGTAACGCCGCCAGCATTGATTGCAGCAATGCCTGTTGGTGCTACCACAATGTGTTTTTTCTTGGTTTTTTTTACAAAATCGTTGAGGAATGTAGTTTTCCCGGTGCCGGCTTTTCCCGTTAGGAAAATATTACGGTTGGTGTGTTCTACAATATCAAAAAGAGAATCATTCATCGATTCAAAAATAAGGAAAAGACGTAAGAAAAAAGATAAAATGACAAAGAAATAAAAAGGTCTGTTAGCAATGTTACATTACTTCAGCCTGTCCGGATTCTGCTTCAGGAAACTGTCCCAGCCTGAGTAGGATTTTTCTGTTGATAAGCTCCCGGAATTGAAATGATGGCAAACCGCAACGGCTAATCCATCAGAAGCGTCCAGAGATTTTGTGGGAAATTCTTTAAGTTTCAGAAGGTTTTGCAGCATGCCTGCAACCTGTTCTTTGCTAGCATTCCCATTTCCGGTGATGGCCATTTTTACCTTTTTGGGAGAATATTCGGTAATTGGGACATCCCTGTAGAGGCTTGCAGCCATTGCAACGCCCTGTGCGCGGCCAAGCTTCAGCATACTTTGCACATTTTTCCCAAAAAATGGCGCTTCCAGAGCTGTCATGTCAGGGTGGTATTCATCAATCAAAGCCAGGGTTTTATCAAAAATAATTTTCAGCTTAGTCTCATGGTTATCGTATTTTTTTAGGATTAACTCGTGGATGGCTACCAGTTCCATTTTGTTTCCTTTGACAGAAATAATTCCAAACCCCATCACGCTGGTTCCCGGGTCTATACCCAAAATGATCTTCTCGACTAACATAATGACAAAAATACGTTAAGATTTTCATAAAGTTATTAGCCTTAAATTTATTTTAATCAAAAATTTATAATTTTAACTGCGAAAAAATTAATAAAATTACACATGAAAAATTTTTTACTCACTGCAGCGGTGGTGTTTTATGCGGGATATGCAACGCCTGTATTTTCACAAAAGGCTGAAACTCCAAAATTTGTAAGCAATGTGGAAGGGATCAAAGAGTATTCCCTAAGCAACGGGATGAAAGTTCTCCTGATTCCTGATGGTTCACAAAGTAATATGGTGGTGAACATCGTTTATAATGTGGGATCAAAAAATGAAGGCTATGGCGAAAAAGGAATGGCGCATTTGCTGGAACACATGCTTTTCAAAAGTACCAAAAACCTGGGCGATATCAAAAAACAGCTTTCCGATAAAGGTGGAAGTGCCAATGGCACAACCTGGTATGACAGAACCAATTATTACGAAGTTTTCCCATCCAGTGATGAAAACCTGAAGTGGTCTATCCAGATGGAAGCAGATAGGATGCTGAATGCTACAATCCTACAGGCCGATCTTGACAAAGAATTTTCGGTTGTAAGAAACGAGTTTGAAATTGGGGAAAATGACCCGGGTGGTGTATTGCAAGAAAGAATTACCTCTACAGCTTACTTGTGGCACAACTATGGAAATAGCACCATCGGTAGCAAAGAAGATATCGAGCGTGTGAAAGCCCCTACGCTGAGGAAGTTTTATGAAAAATATTACCAGCCAGACAACGCGACATTGATTATCGCGGGTAAGTTTGACGAAAAACAAGCCCTTAATTATATTTCGCAGTATTTCTCGGTATTGCCAAAACCGTCTAGAGTTTTGGATGAAAGTTATACTGTAGAACCGGCTCAGGATGGCGAACGTTTCGTAGAGCTTAAGCGTTCTGGCGATAGCAAAGTGGTTGGTGCACTTTACCATACAGCACCTTTTGCTGACAAAGATTATGCGGCACTGGATGCGCTATCAGAAGTTTTGACAGCAGATCCATCGGGCTATCTTTATAAATCTATGATTGATTCTCACAAAGCAGCATCGGTTTATGCTTATCAACAGCAGTTGAGGGATGCCGGGTTTATGTACTTTGGGCTTCAGGTTCCGGCTGATAAGGATGTTAAGGCTACGGAAAATGAGTTCCGTGCAGAATTGGATAAAATCCCTACGATTAAATATACGCAGCAGGATGTTGATCGTGCTAAAGCAAAATTGCTGAAACAGATTGATAATCAGAAAAATAATACCATCAGATACGCTATTGGTTTAACCGAAATTGTGGGAGCCGGTGGTTATAAACTAGGCTTTCTTTACCGGGATAATGTTGAAAAACTGACATTAGCTGATGTACAAAAAGTGGCTGAAAAGTACTTTAGAACCAACAACAGAACAATTGGTATCTTTATCCCCACAAAAGATGAAGTGCGTGTGAAAAATGTGGAATACAGCAACGATCAGTTGGCTACCCTTACAAAAGATTACAAAGGAAAAGCACTGGAAAAAGAAGCGGCTCCTTTCGAAGCCAGTATCAAAAACCTGAAAGCCAACCTTACAGAAGGCACACTTAGCAACGGGATGAAGTATGGTGTTGTGAAAAAAGACATCAAAGGTGGAAAAGTGCTGGCCAGTTTCCGTTTTCCTGTAAGTAATGCCAAGGATCTTAGCGGTAAATCTGATGTAGGATCATTGATGGCACAGGTTCTTAAAACAGGGACTAAGTCTCATACCAAAGAGCAAATTCAAGATATGTTGGATCAGTGGAAATCTAATGTTAACTTTGGTTTTGGTGGACAGACATTGTTTGTCAACGTAAGTACTTACAAAGAAAGCTTGCCAAAAGTAATGGGTCTTATCAAAGAAATCCTTACAGAATCTACTTTTCCAGAGGCAGAACTTACAAAAACAATCAACGAGTACAATACTTATCTAGAAGGTTCTCTTAACGATCCTCAATCTATCGCTTTCAACGAGATTGAGAAAATCACCAAGAATTATCCTAAAGAAAGCATCTACTACACTGCTTCTACGCAAGAGCAGATTGATAACAACAAAAAAGTGAAGCGCGAGCAATTGGTAGATTTCTACAATAAAATCCTGGGATCTAACAATGGTGTGGGAACTGTAGTCGGTGATTTGGATACTAAAACGGCAGGCACTCTGTTAGAGGATACCTTTGGAAAATGGAATTCTAAATCCAAGTACGAATACATCAAACCGGAACTCTTCGCCACCAAAAAACTGGACAAAGAATATCTGACTCCAGACAAAGAAAACGGTGCGGCTGTTGGTAAGATAGCCTTCTCTATGGATAGGAAATCTCCTGATTATCCTGCGTTGGTAATCGCCAACGAGATGTTGGGTAGTGGCGGATTCCTTACCGCAAGAATCCCAACCAGGTTACGCGAAAAAGAAGGGATCAGTTATGGCGCAGGTTCTTTCGTCAGCATTCCTGTGGATAACAATGTGGCATCTTGGGGCTGGTATGCATTCTTCAACCCAACCAAAAAAGATGCAGTTAACAAAGCTTTGAAAGAAGAAGTTAGCAAAGCGGTAAAAGATGGCTTTACAGAAGAAGAATTCAAATCCAACCTTACTTCTTGGCTTAACAGCAGAAAGACGGGTCTTGGAAATGACAATACATTGATGAGCCTAGTTAATACGCAACTGCAGTACGGCGTTCCATTGGAAGATTATGACGCGCTGGAAGCTAAAGTATCAGCACTTAAAGTAGGTCAGGTCAACGATGTGTTAAGAAAATACATCTCCGAAGATAAGTTGACTTCTGTCTTTGCGGGAGATTTTAACAAAAAATAAATCATTTACAAAATAGTAAAAAACCGTCTCAAATTTTTGAGGCGGTTTTTGTTTTTTAGGAGCCGGGAACCTGCTGTCCGCTGTATCTTTTACAAAACCCCTAGCTAATCCAAGTCTTTTTGCAAAAGGATGCCGCTTCCATCAGGGCTAGGATTATTATTGTATAAACATGTTTTCAACATATCATTGTGGTCAACAAATTTTACTGAATTTTGAGCTTTGAAAGAATAATCTTATAACGATCACAATCCTCAAAACAGATTCCGTTCTCTATCCAATAAGGATTTTTGGGTTCTAAGATGGGAACTTTATAAGATTCAAGATTAGCAATAATCTTCTGAAATTCCTCCAACGATTCCGGATAAAAAATCAAGATGTCATCCTCATCAAATTTAGATTCAGGAATGTCATTATTCTCAGTAAATTCCAAATGCCAATTCTCGTTCTCCTTTCCAAGAAAAACACCATCATAACCATTATGCTCCTTGAAATCTCCGAGAACTTTAAAATCCAAAACTTTGGTGTAAAAATCAATCATTTTTTCCAAATTCTGGGTATGGCGAGCGTATCGGAAAATCATTCTTGTATTTTTAGGTTAATCACAAAGGCACAAAGTTATTTTTTGAAATTAATGCTTTGAAAGGCACAAAGATTTCATCGAAGATAAAATTTCATAGTGCCTTAAACATAAAAATCACAATAAACTTGTTTCTTTGTGTTTTAAAATATTTTAGCGGGCTGATGCTCTCGGTTAAAACTTAGCCAGTTTCTCTTCGGATAAGATCTTCACAACATTTACCCAGTTGGCATCTTCGTTCAAGCAAGGGATGTAATCAAAACGTTCGCCGCCACCGTGTAAGAAAATTTCTTTGCCTTCTACAGAGATTTCCTCCAGCGTTTCCAGGCAGTCGGAGACAAAAGCAGGGCAAACAATCGCCAGTTTTTTGATACCTTTTTTGCCAAGCCCTTCTAATGTGGCGTCGGTGTAAGGTTCTATCCATTTATCTTTTCCCAATCGCGATTGGAAAGTCACCATTACTTTATCTTTTGGGAGACCCAGTTGCTCGCGGACAAGCTCTGTAACCTTGAAACATTGATGTCTGTAACAATATTTGTGGGATGGCAAATCATCTTTCATACAGCAATTGTCTATGCTGCAGGTTTTTGTGGGATCGGTTTTATAGATATGTCGCTCCGGAACGCCATGATAAGAAAACTGAAGCAGGTCAAAATCTACAGGTAGCTTTTCCCGGATGCTGTCCGCCAAAGCTTTGATGTAAATATCGCGGTTGTAGAACGGCTCGATATAATTGATTTTAATCTCTGGAAAGAATTTTTTTCGAACTTCTTCTGCTTTGTCAATCACAGTTTCTGTCGTGCTCATGGCATATTGCGGATAGAGCGGGAATAGGGTAATCTCGGTAATGCCTTGATCTACCAACTCTTGGATTCCGTTTTTGATGGATGGCTCGCCATAGCGCATCCCGAGACCCACCGGCACATCCACTACCTCCTGAAGTTTCTGCTGCAAGTGTTTGGAAATCACGATTAGGGGAGAACCTTCGTCTGTCCAAACTGTTTTGTAGGCTTCTGCCGATTTTTTCGGCCTTGTTTTCAGGATAATGCCCTGAACCAATAATGCGCGAAAAATCCAGCGGTAATCGATAACTTTTTCATCCATCAGGAACTCGTCCAGATAATTTTTGACATCTTCTACAGCCGTGGATTTTGGCGAACCGAGATTAACCAGTAGAATTCCTTTTTTGTTGTTTGATTGACTCAAAATAATTTGTTTTTAACGCAATACTGTCATTCCGAAGAAACCTAAAGATGGAGATTCTTTCGGAACGACAAACTTAATGATTAAATCTTATTAATACTGTCAGGTAAATGTCATCCGAGATTCTTGGAGCTATTATCCATTCACCGCTTCCACATTTTCTACCAGTTCCGGAACAAATTGTTTCAAGATACTTTCGATGCCGTTTTTGAGTGTGGCTGTGGAAGAAGGGCAACCGCTGCATGCACCCTGCAAAAGCATTTTGGCCGTTTTGTTATCTTGGTCGTATTCAATCAAAGAAATTTTGCCTCCGTCGTTTTCTACGGCAGGAGCAACATATTCATTCAGGATGTCACTAATTTTTTGCTCATCACTGGTGTACTCTCTGTTGATGATTTTAAGCACAGGATTCTCGTGCTGGTGCGGTTCTTCGTTAGATATAGTCTTGCCGGCCTGCAAAAATTCTGCAATAAAAGAGCGCACCGGATTCATCACCTCATGCCACTGGAACTGCTCGTCTCTGGTAACAGCCACAAAATTATCACTCACGTAAACTTCTTTCACGTAGTCAAAAGCATCAAACAACTCTTTTGCCAAAGGGACATTGTCTGCCTCTTCGCGGGATTTAACTTCTATAAAGCCATCCATCAGCATTTTGCTGGAGATAAATTTCATTACCGCAGGATTGGGTGTCATCTCCGAATAGATCTGGTACATCTCTTTTTTCTTCTGAAGATAAATTCTAGGATTAGCCAACAACTCATCCTCGATGATATTTTTGAGGCTTTCTGCCACATGTTCCCATTCTACCGAATCCTGTTTGGCCACCGCTACAAAATTAGCCGTGATAAAAATCCTTTCTACAAAGGGATAATTGAATAATTCCTGAGCCAAAGGAATCTCTGACACATCAGAATCCCTGTCCAATTCCAGCGAACCGGGAATCAGATTGTAGTCGGCGATGAATTTCATCACCTTTGGGTTTTGGGTAGGCTCTATAATGATTTCTCTCATTTTAAGTAAATTGAACTACAAAATTATCGTAAATTGGTGGAAGAAAAAAGCCGGCAAATCCCAATGTTGTGTTAAGTTTTGATTATGAGAAGCTTTGCGGGTTTTCGATTTTTTCTATGGGTTTGATTTCTCTTAATTCCACGGGAGAAAAGTGAAATGTACACTAAGCTGCGCCCCGGCCTGAGTGGAGCTCATCCCAAAATTAGCTTTGGAAAATGCATTGGCTTTTTGGGATAGCGGGAACGGAGGACGGATTAAGGCGCCCAAAATATTATTATAAAGAATTAACAATTAATCATTAAAAATGGCAATTATAAAAGAACTTTTAGGCAAAACACCTCAGTTGGGAGACAACACTTTTGTGGCAGAAACGGCCGTGATCATCGGCGATGTAACGATGGGGAAGGATTGCAGCATCTGGTACAATGCGGTGCTGAGAGGTGACGTGCATTTCATCAAAATGGGTGATAAAGTGAATGTTCAGGACAATGCGATGATCCACTGCACTTATCAAAAAAGCCCAACTATTATAGGAAATAGCGTTTCTATCGGGCATAATGCCATTGTACACGGCTGTACCATCAAAGATAATGTACTGATTGGAATGGGCGCTATTGTGATGGATGATTGCTTGGTAGAGAGCAATTCTATCGTAGCAGCCGGGGCTGTGGTGACCGCTAACACCCATATCCGCGAAGGCGAAATATGGGCCGGTGTGCCTGCCAGGAAAGTTAAAGACGTTTCGCAAAACCTGATAGAAGGGGAGATCAACCGTATTGCGGATAACTATGTAAAATACTCGGGCTGGTACAAAACGGAATAAGTTGGTACAAAGATTGAATTTCCCAAGAAAAAACGAATGAAACAACTCAATTCTTTTTGGGAGATTCTGAAAGAGACTTTTAGCGAATGGATGTCCTCGTCTGCTGCAAAAGACAGTGCCAGTATGGCTTACAACGCCATATTTTCTTTACCAGGGCTTTTAATTATTATTATCTGGACAGCAGGTCATTTTTTTGGGGAAGACGCTGTGAATGGTGAAATAAGAAGGCAGATCCAAGGTATTATGGGTTACGATGTAGCCAAAAGCATTCAGGATATGATTGCGAGTGCCGTGGTAGACAAACAAAACTTTTGGATGAAAGCTTTGGGTGTAGGGACTTTGGTTTTTGGGGCAACAAGTTTATTTTTCCAGATGCAAACTTCGCTCAACAACCTTTGGGATGTGGAAGCGGCGCCTAAGAAAGCCTGGCAAAAGTTTATTTTGGACAGAGCCAATTCTTTGGGCATGATTCTGATCATCGCTTTTTTGCTGCTTGCCAGCATGCTGTTGTCTTCGTTCATAGGCCTTGCCAATACGTGGATTACCTCTTACTTTGGGCTTGAAACCTATGCGCTAGTTCAGTTTTGTAATTTTGCTCTTGGCTTTGCGGTTATTATTGTCCTCTTTGCTTTTATGTTCAAAGTTTTACCTGATGTAGAAATCCAATGGAAATCCGTCTGGATAGGTGCTATAGTAACGGCTTTGTTGTTCAATATTGGAAAGATGCTGATGAGTTTCTATTTTGATTTTTCCAAGCCAACATCGGTTTTTGGAGCTGCCGGAACAGTCATTTTATTGATGATGTGGATTAATTATTCTTGTCAATTGGTATTTTTTGGCGCCGAATTTACCAAAGTTTACGCCTACAAAAAGGGACATAAGATTGTGCCTTCTAAACATGCCAAATGGAACAAAGCCCGTCTTTTTCAAGACGCCGAAGAACATCGGATTGTCAAAAATCCTGAAACATCAAAGCCGGGCGGCGTATAAGTTCGATTTAATTATCATACAAACACTATCTGCAAGGATGGTGTTTTTGTTTTTTGAGATTATATTTTTTCTAACGACAATTTTGTTTTTCTGTAACAAATGTGATTAGTTATCGTCTAACTTATTAAGTCTTTAAAAAATAACTATGGAACTTACAATTAAAAACATTTCGAAAACCTACTCTAATGGCCTGAAGGCTTTAGACAATATAAACTTAACCATCGGCAAAGGCATGTTTGGCCTGTTGGGTCCTAACGGTGCGGGGAAATCCTCATTAATGCGGACTATTGCAGGCTTGCAGGCTCCGGATTCAGGAGAGATTCACCTTGGTTCTCTCAATGCTCTGACGCAGAAAGAAGAACTCAGGAAAATACTCGGTTACCTTCCGCAGGATTTTGGTTTTTACCCCAAAGTAAATGCGGTGGAACTGCTAACGCATTTTGCTATCCTGAAAGGAATCAGTAATAAAAAAGACCGTAAAGAAATTGTTGATGGACTTCTGCATCAAACCAATCTTTACGAAGCCCGAAAACGCAACGTCAGCGAGTATTCCGGCGGAATGCGCCAGCGTTTTGGGATTGCCCAGGCACTTCTTGGAAATCCAAAACTGATTATTGTAGATGAGCCAACAGCCGGCCTGGATCCCATGGAAAGAAATCGCTTCCATAATCTGCTGAGTGAGATTGGTGAGAACACCATTGTAATCCTGTCAACACACATTGTGGATGATGTCAAAAACCTTTGTAACAGGCTTGTCATCCTTAACAGTGGACAGATCATTCTCGACGGAACGCCTAGCGGAGTTATTGAAGAATTCCAAGGGAAAATCTGGAAAAAACAGATGGAAAAATCTGAAGTGGAAGCTGCCAAAGCCCATCTTCATGTGATCTCAACCCATGTTACCGATGGTAAAGTGGAAGTGCGTGTCTTCTCGCAAAATCAGCCCGATGCAGATTTTATTCCTGTAGAGTCTAACCTGGAAGATGTTTATTTCTCTAGCATTACCGAAAAATTGCCTGCTCATGTTTAAAGAATTATTCTCTTTCGAGCTCAAAAGCGGATTCAAAAAATGGAGCACGCAGATTTACTTTTTTGTTTTTCTGGCTTTGGGTATTTTAATCGGTTTAGCTACCACTGGCGCTTTTGACACCTCTACAACAGATTCTGTTTTAACCAAAAACTCTTCTTTGGCCATTGCAAGGATTATTGTTGGGATGAGTGGCAATATTATGGTACTGCTGAATGGTGTGATGTTGATTTCTATCATGTCAACAGCCATTCAGAAGGATTATGCGTACAACTTCCATGGTCTGCTTTACACCACGCCAATTACTAAGTCGGGTTATTTTTTCGGGCGTTTTTTCGGTAATTTCCTGATTTCTATTTATGTTTTTGCCGGATTGTTGCTTGGCTATTTTATGGGGACTTTGTACGGTCTTGGGACGCCGCTTTTGAGCGAAATCAGCATCATCAATTATCTTTGGCCGTTTCTTATTTTTACCGTAGCCAACACATTTATCCTCGGCTCCATTTTCTTTGCTTTGACCACTTTCACCAGGAGTACACTTGCAGCATATCTGTTCTGTATTATCCTGCTTTTGTTGTCTATTTTGAGTGACAGCATCTTGTCTGATATCGATAACAAAGATGTGGCTTCTTTAATAGATCCGTTCGGGAATTATGCTTTGCGACAATTGACACAATATTGGACACCTTTTGAACAGAACGAAAAGCTGATTCCGCTTTCCGGCATCCTTTTGTATAACAGGTTGCTTTGGATTGGGATTGCATTGGTGGCTGTAGGTGTTACGTTCTATAAATTTGAATTCAATCAGTTTTTACAGCCTTTTTCATTATTCCGAAAAAAGAAAAGTACATCAGAACAGCTGGTTTATCAGTCGGATAAAACGTTGGAAGAAGTGCTGGCTGTGAATAAGGATTTTTCCTTTGGGGCAAAACTTCGGGAGCTGCTCTATCTCTCGTTTTTTGAACTGAAAAGAATTATTTACACGCCGTTTTTCGGGATTATTGCTTTTATATTTTCGGTAATGCTGGTTGTGATTTCCAATTACATGAAGTCGATGTACGATGCAGAATCTATCCCTGTAACTTTTCTGATGGCCGAGCTGGCCGAGGAAGGTTTGCAGTTTTTCCTCTTGTTGCTCGTCGTTTTCTTTTCCGGGAATATTGTCTATCGGGAGCGCGAGAACAAGATTGATGAGTTAATTGGCGTCAGTACAGTTTCCAATTTCAACCTTGTTTTTTCCAAATTTTTAGGACTGGTTTGGATGGTAGTTGCGATGCAGCTGCTTTCTAATATTTTGTGCATGGGAATCCAGGTTTACAAAGGTTTTTACCATATAGAACCATTGGTTTATCTCAAGTTTGACCTTTATAATTTGCCTTATTATATGGTTTTGATTGGCTTTAGTTTGTTTGTACAACTGATGGTCAATAACAAATATTTTGGGTTTTTTCTCGTCTTGTTTCCCGTTATTTTTCTGCCCATTATTTTCAATTATCTGGAGTGGGACGGGATTTTGTACCATTTTAACTCGTCGGGTCCGGTATTGCCTTATTCTGATTTAAATGGTTTTGGACAGACTTTGTGGAGTTACCTTACGGTTAAATCATATTGGGTTCTGATGATGCTGTTTTTGCTTTTCATTGCACTGATGGTCTTTCCGAGGGGAAAAGAGAAAAGTTTTTCCAAAAAGTACATGCTTTCCAAAACATCATTCAGGTGGCAGCATAAGGTTTTACTCTTCGTTTTTCTGATGGCAACCATTGGCACAGGCGGTGTTATCTATTACAATACCAGGATTTTAAACCACTCTTTTACACAAGTGGAGATGGAAAAAATGCGGGTGGATTATGAGAAGAAATATAAGTATCTGGAGGAGATTGAGCAGCCTAGGATTGTATCCTCAGACTTAAAGATTGATCTTCATCCTAAACAATTAAGCTGGAATGTTACCGGAACCTATTGGATAAAAAATAAACATCAGAAGCCCATCGATAGTATTATCCTTAAATATCCGAATAATCTTGACGGGGATTATACTTACAAAACGATGCAGCTGGCACGCGCGGTGAAAGAAATCTTTAATGATGAGAAGGTGGGCTTAAAATTATTGAAGCTCAACCAACCATTGCAGCCCGGGGATTCTGTTAAGATGGAGTTTCAGTATACTTATCAGCCGCGCGGTTTTCAAAATTCTAATGTGGAAACCGATGTGGTGGCAAATGGCTCGTTTTTCAATTCCAATAACCTTCCGGGGCTTGGTTACAGTGATGATGCTGAGCTTTCCGAAAATTCGGCAAGGAAAAAGTATGGGTTGAAACCCAAACCAAGAATGGCAAAAGTGAATGACCTGAAAGCTAGGATGAACAATTATATTTCCAACGATGCAGACTGGATCCGCTTCCAGACGCAGATTTCTACAGATGAAGACCAGATTGCCATTGCGCCGGGTTATCTTCAGAAAGAATGGAAATCCAATGGCAGGCGCTATTTTACATACAAGATGGATGCACCGATTCTTAATTTCTATGCCTTTTTATCGGCGGATTATCAGGTCAAAAAATCAAAGTGGAATAATGTCAATATAGAAATCTATTACCAAAAAGGACACGAGTATAATCTGGATCGGATGATTGCATCCATACAGAAGTCGCTGGATTATTTTAGTAAAAATTTTGGGCCTTATCAGCACAGGCAGGTCCGCATTATCGAGTTTCCACGGTATGCATCGTTTGCGCAGTCGTTCCCCAATACAATTCCTTATTCAGAAGAGATTGGGTTTTTGACCAAAGTAGAACCTAATAATCCTTCCAAGATTGATGTCCCGTTTTATGTTACATCGCACGAGGTGGCGCACCAGTGGTGGGCGCATCAGGTGATTGGCGGGAATGTTCAGGGCAGTGTGATGATGGCCGAAACCTTTTCGCAATATTCTGCGCTTATGGTAATGGAGCATCAGTATGGACGTCCTGCGATGAAAAAATTCTTGGCTTACGAAATGGATAAATACCTGCGTGGCAGAACCAACGAAACCAAAGCTGAAATGCCGCTGATGCTGGTGGAAAACCAGAATTATATCCATTATAACAAAGGCAGTGTGGTGATGTATGCGCTCAAAGATTATTTGGGAGAAGCCAAACTGAATTCGGTAATGAAAAAATACTTGGATCAGAAAAAATATCAGGAACCGCCATACACCAATTCTGTAGAATTTGTAAATCTGCTGAAGAAGGAAACGCCGGACAGCCTACAATATGTGATAAAGGATATGTTTGAAACCATCACGCTTTACGAAAATTATGTCAAAGACCTGTCTTATAAGAAAGTTGGAAACCAATATGAGGTTAAACTTACTGTGGGCAGTGCCAAATACAAATCTGACGCCCAAGGAAAATCCAAGCGTGTTACTGTTGCAGACTATATTGATATTGGTGTTTTTGGGCAAAAATCTGCGAAATACCCGGAAGGTAAAGAGTTGGTTTTTCAAAAAATTAAGATGGACAAGCCGGAGAAAACTTTTACATTTTTTGTGAATGAGGAGCCGCAGCAGGCAGGTATTGATCCTTATGCGAAGTTGATTGACAGGAATTCTAAAAACAATATCC
This sequence comes from Epilithonimonas sp., assembly GCF_056329745.1. NCBI lineage: Bacteria > Pseudomonadati > Bacteroidota > Flavobacteriia > Flavobacteriales > Weeksellaceae > Epilithonimonas > Epilithonimonas sp. Next base: position 162,884 of record NZ_JBWEYV010000004.1, read on the forward strand.
ACGACTTCAAGTCAAAACCGGGTAAAGTAGATTTAGCAGCCGATGGTAAGTCTGGTAAAACAGGTATTACGATCTCGGTAGGAGATTAATTGAGAAGGAAGAAAGCGTATTTTATATGGATAAAATTTAATACTGAAAATTAATAAAATTGGTATAAATTTAGCTATTTGGTTTTGCCTAATACTATTTGTAACAAAATAACGTTTTTTATAACAAATTGAATAGTTGATTGCGACCAATAATTAACAATCAACACATCTGAAAAATGAAAAATACAAGTGCTTATAAAATGAATTGGTTTCAGCATTTTCTCATGTTATGCTCCGGCGCCAATATTCATCTCCTTAAAAAATCCCCGTCAGAATGGAACAAATTTTCCGGCATTGGCGGCATTGTACTGTTCACGGCTATTTTTGCCACATTGTCTGCGGGATACGCCATGTTTACCGTTTTTGATAATTTGGCGGCAGCTATTGGGTTTGGGATCCTTTGGGGGTTGATGATTTTTAATCTGGATCGTTACATCGTGTCGTCTATCAAAAAGACCGGAACCTGGTGGAATCAGATTCTGATGACCATTCCAAGATTGATTTTAGCGGTGTTTCTCGGGATTATTATTTCCAAACCTTTGGAGCTTAAAATTTTTGAAAAGGAAGTTAACAAGCAGCTCAACACAATTATTCAGAGGAATAAGAAGCAGCTTCAAACTGAGATCAATGGTAGGATTATGCAACAATCCGGGCCATTTGATAAAGAGAAAATCGCGATACAAAACCAACTCAAAAACTACCAATTGGCTTACGATTCTGCTTCGGTAGAGCTGGAGAAAGAGATCCTGGGAAAACAATCCGGGCTCACGAGTGGCAAAGTCGGTTTTGGAACCAATGCCAAAAGGAAATCTGAGCTGAAGGAGCAGAAAAGACTGGATCTGGAAAACTACCAGAAACAGGTGCAGCCACGGTTAGAATATCTGGACAAAGAGATTTCCAAAGTCTATACAAACTTGGAAACCGAACGCAAATCTACCGAAACAGTAGAGGATAAATTTAATGGTTTTGCGGCAAGGTTACAAGCGCTGGACGAACTTGGAAAAAGCTCTGCCATCATGGCTTTGGCAGCAAGTTTTATCATGGGTCTGTTCATTTGCCTGGAAATTTCTCCGGTACTGATCAAGCTGATTTCTCATGTTGGGCCTTACGATTACCTTCTGGAAAAAACGGAAAATGAGTTTAAGCTTTATTCTAAAGAAAAAATCAAAAAAGCCAATGCAATGACAGATTACAGGATTGAGGATTTTGAAGATGATTTGAAAAACAAAAAAGATAGTAAACATCCAAAAGATCTATTATAAAGCATTACTAATTGAGTGATTTTGACAGTGAAAATGCCAGTTTTCACATGGTCTTCACTACGCAATTAGTTCCGTATGGCCAAAAATCCATACTTTTGCAAAAATTTTCAGGATGCCAAAAAATTTAGTCATTGTCGAGTCCCCGGCAAAAGCAAAAACAATTCAGAAGTATTTAGGAAGCGATTATGAGGTGAAGTCCAGCTTTGGACACATCCGTGATCTGCCTAAAAAAGGCATGGGAATAGACCTTTCCAGCTTTACGCCTGATTATGAAGTTTCTGCAGACAAAAAGAAATTGGTCACCGAGCTAAAAGCTGCCGTCAAAAAAGCCGAAATGGTTTGGCTGGCTTCCGATGAGGACCGCGAAGGAGAGGCAATTGCATGGCATTTGGCAGACGAGCTGAAACTGAAACCTGAAAACAGAAAACGAATTGTTTTCCATGAGATTACCAAAAACGCTATCCTGAAAGCGATTGATAATCCGAGAGATATAGACCAGAACCTTGTCAACGCACAACAGGCAAGACGAGTCTTGGACAGGATTGTAGGCTTTGAAATGTCACCGGTTCTTTGGAAAAAAGTAAAAACAGGATTGTCCGCAGGAAGAGTCCAATCGGTTGCGGTAAGATTAGTAGTTGAAAGAGAAAAAGAAATCCGCGAATTTGTCCCGAAGCCAAGTTTTAAAGTAGAAGGGACTTTCCTTAACGAAGGCCAGCAGGAGATTGCCGCCAAGCTAAAAAAGGATTTTGATAAAGAATCTGATGCTGAAAAATTTCTGGAACAATCACAATCCACCGAATTTAAAGTTCTGAATGTTGAGACCAAGCCTGGAACAAGAACGGCCTCGGCGCCTTTTACGACATCTACGCTTCAGCAGGAGGCTTCTTCCCGATTAGGATATAATGTAACAACAACAATGCGCCTCGCACAAAGGCTTTATGAGGAAGGATTCATTACCTATATGAGAACCGACTCTGTCAATCTTTCTCAGGAAGCAATTAATGGTGCCAAAGCACAAATCCTTTCGGAGTATGGCGATCATTATTCCAAACCAAGAAATTATACCACAAAATCTTCATCTGCCCAGGAAGCGCACGAGGCGATCCGCCCAACTGATTTTTCTGTAAAATCTATCAGCGATGTACAGCTGAACAAACTATATCAATTAATTTACAGAAGGACTTTGGCTTCTCAGATGGAAAACGCCAAAATCGAAAAAACGGTTATCGAAATCGGAAATGCGGCGTTGCCACAACATTTCGAAGCGCAGGGCGAAGTGATTGTTTTTGATGGTTTCTTAAGGGCTTACGGCATCGTAAAAACTGATGAAGACGATGATGAAAACCACGAAAAGCTATTGCCAAAGGTAAAAATTGGTGAAACTTTACTCTATAAAAAAATTACCGCAACAGAAAAATTCACAAGACCGTCCGCAAGGTTTACCGAGGCAGGATTAGTAAAAAAATTGGAAGAATTGGGAATCGGTCGCCCATCGACCTATGCACCAACCATTCAGACTATCCAAAACCGTGAGTATGTTGATAAAAGGGAAATAGAGCCACAGACAAGGGAGATCGTTAAAATGACATTGGGCAAAACCGGTGTAAAAAAAGAAGTTCTTGAGGAGAAGTTTGGCGGAGATAAAAATAAATTTGTCCCAACAGATATTGGCGAAGTGGTGAATGATTTCTTAACTAATAATTTTGCAGAAATCCTGGATTATGGTTTCACGGCAAGGGTGGAAGAAGGGTTTGATGAGATTGCCAACGGCGACCAGAAGTGGAAGGAGATGATGACGGATTTTTATTCCAAATTCCATCCAAGAATCGAAGATGTAGAGGAACATGCAGACCGCGCTAATGGTGACCGCTTATTGGGAACCGACCCAAAATCCGGCAAAAACGTACACGCCAGAATCGGAAGGTTTGGTCCGATGATTCAGATTGGTGAGCAGGATGACGAGGAAAAACCAACATTTGCCTCGCTGATGTCCAATCAAAATATTGCAACTATCACGCTAGACGAGGCTTTGGAATTGTTTAAGCTCCCTTTTGATTTGAAAGAAGTTGATGGACAGCCGGTTTCTGTAGGCGTTGGTAGATTTGGACCTTATGTAAAGTGGGGCGAGACGTACATCAGCATCCCAAAAGGTGAAGATGCGCTGTCTGTGAATCAGGAAAGAGCCGAGGAAATCATTAATGAAAAGAAAATTGCTGATGCGCCAATCGCTAATTATAAAGGTGAACCGGTGACAAAAGGCAGCGGTCGATTTGGCCCTTTTATCAAATACAAAAGTATATTCATCAACGTTCCGAAGAAATATAACTTTGATAATCTATCGCAAAGTGACATCAACGAATTGGTGGAAGCAAAACTAGAGAAGGAAGCCAACCGCTACATCCAACAGTGGGAAGCCGAGAAAATATCCATAGAAAATGCAAGATGGGGCCCGATTTTGAAACATGGCAAAAACATCTATAAAATCCCCAAAAAGAAAGATGACTCCAAATACGAAGCAGATGAACTGAAAGATGTGTCTCTGGATGAGGTGAAAAAATGGATCACGGCTCAAGACCCAAAAGCCTTTGCGGAAAAGAAAAAAGCAGCTGCTAAAAAGAAGGCGCCAGCCAAGAAAGCACCGGCTAAGAAAAAATAAATACTTTTAAACCCTTTCTGAGTTTCTGAACCCGAAAGGGTTTTTTATTTGATAGATTGCCGATTAATTTTAATATTTTTGGAACTTCTTACAAAACACACATCCTGATGGGAGAAAAATTACAATGGCACGCTATAAAAAACTTTCCGTGGCTCATCTTTTTTGTAGCAATATTCATTTGGGTAGCCATTGCGGGCGCTAATTTTTATTACCAAAATCACAGTGGATATACCGGGACAGGTATTCTTTTCCCGATTTCGGTGATCTATCCTAACCAGTTTTTGTGGAGTGGTTTTTTGTTTGCATTTCTGTTTTTGGTTTCTGGTGTTATTGCTTTTAAATATGCTGATAAATTAAACCTATTCCTTCTTTTTTTGGTGGTGGCAATGTTGGTGATATTGGGGAACCTTAGCCAGGGGAATTTTGACATTGCCTTTCTGCAGCCATTTTACCTCAAAGGGCGACAATATTATACTGATGCCATTGCCATTACAGATGGGCAGGTTTGGTTGCGCGATTTTTCCAAAAATCTGGAGCATTTCCAACTGCATACCAAGACTCATCCGCCGTTTGTGACGCTGTTACATTTTTGGATTTTAAATATTACTAATATAGAAACATTAGCCGTCATTTTTTTTGCGATTGGCTGTCTGTCTTTTCCTCTGTTTTACAAAATTCTTTATTATCTCGATTTTAAAGAATCCAGAAGGCGGTGGATAACGATTTTATTCGCGATTATCCCTTCTGTTAATATTTATCTTTTGGTTTCTATTGATGCGTTGATCCTTACGTTTACATTAATTTTTCTGTTGGGATTAGCAAGGATTTTCCACTACAAAAAGATAGACTCATCATCGTTTCTATTGATGCTTTTGGGATTGCTCCTCACTAATCTTTTTTCGTTTTCCGGATTATTTTTGTTTGCATTTTTAGGTTGCCTGAGTATTTATTTTCTGTTGAAAGGAAAATGGAATTTTGTTTGGCTGAGCCTGATGCTGGCGGTGGTTTTTGTCCTTGTTTTAATAACAATTTATGTGACTACAGGATATAACCATTTGCAGATGTTTTTGCTAGCCTCGCAATCGGAGAATCCGGATGGTTTCCGCCTATTTCACCAGCCATTGGTATATTTGATGACAAGACTGGAGGACATTTGCGAGATTTTCCTGTTTTTATCCTTTGGGTTTTTAGCTGTACTATTTTCAAAGAAACTGGAAAATAAAACATTTGATACCTTCAATGTCAATATTCTGTTTTTTTGTGCAATTACCGCTTTGTCGGCTATGCTTATAACAGGTGCCTATGGAACGGGCGAAACTGCCAGAGCCTGTCTGTTTATGGTTCCGTATTTTTTGATTTTGCTAAAGGATATTGATGCGAACCAATTCAAAGTTCTGTTTTATCTCTGTCTTTTTCAGACGTTTGGGATGCAAATGATAGGGAATTTTTATTGGTGATATTAATCTGAATCATAAACAATCAGCATTCGATATTTAAAGATATCCAAATTTTAAAACCACACTTTTTTAATACATTTGAGCATAATTACTTAGCCAGCCTTATCAATGACAATCCTTCACCCAGCTTTTACCATTCTATTTGCGATCCTGATCTTGTTCAGCTTCAACGAAGTGTACAGGAACGAATCCAAAAAGTCTGTATTGACCATTTGGATTATTGCGATTATGATGATTGTGTTGTCGGGTTTACGTGGTAATGTGGGAGCTGATTATCCGGTCTACCGATCTTTTTATGCTGTATATTTCCCCAGTCTGGATTTTTCTCAGCTCATTGATAAAATGCTCTTCCGCACTACAAATCTGGATATTGAGTGGATGTACGTTATGCTTAATAAGTTTGTCTTCATGTTTGGTGGTCCTTTCCAGTCTTTCACATTCGTTAGTGCTTGCATCACGATTGGTATTAAGATGTGGACTTATCAGAAAGATTCTGCTTATCCTGCTTTTTCTGCGTTGTTGTTGTTTATTCCTGGTTTTTTTATTGCAGACAGTGGACATATGCGTCAGGCATTAGGGATGACGATGTGTCTTTTGTCTTATCAGTTCATCAAAGACAGGAAGCTGATCTGGTTCCTTGTAACAATGTATGTGGCTTATGGGTTTCACAAATCTGCTATAATCTTTCTCCCGGCCTATTGGCTGGTATTGGTTCCTTTGACCTCCTCCCGCATTTTTTACCTAATTGTTGCGAGTGTTATTTTGTCACCCTTCCATGTTTATAATTTGTTTGCCAGCTTTTTAGGTAGTCTAAACTTACAGGATGTTTCCAATGGTTATAATGGCTATGTGGGCTATGAGGACAAGGCTTCCAGTTTTATGGATGGTATTATGGTTGTTAATTCTTTTTTGCTGGTTACTTACAACCGACAGGCTTGCAATAAGATTTGGTATTACGAATACCTTCGAAATATTCTAGTTATGGGCGTTTGCTTATACTTTATTTTTCGTGATAATCCGGTATTTTCAACTAGACTGGTTGGGGTTTATATCAGTTTTTCACCGTTGGTGATTGCTAATATTATTGCCTCTCTAGATGATAATAAAAAGCGTTTTTGGCATCTTTTCTTTGTAGCGTTCATGATATTTTATTATTTTGTTTTTGCGAGATATCAGGGTGTTGCCGGGCGTTTTACACCAGATACTTATACTAATTTCCTTTGGAGTTTTTAATAAAAATGATGAAAAAGAACATTGCTTTTTTTGCAGTTTTACTAATGGTTGGGCTACTGATTTTTGTTAATATTCAATTAGTAACCAACTTTGCCGGAAAATATATTTATCCTCTGGATGATGCTTACATTCATCTTTCTATGGCTAAAAATTTTGCGGATTTTGGAGTTTGGGGAATTACACAGTATGAGTTTTCTTCTACTACATCTTCCCCATTTTTTACATTTTTATTAGCGGTTTTGATTAAGGTTTTTGGTAATTGGGAATATCTTCCCTTGGTTGCCAATAGTTTCGCCGGGATTCTTTTGATAGCAATTTTCCATCAATATCTTAAGCCGTTTTCCAGAACTACTTACATTGTTTTTTTAACTGCCATTGTTTTCTTGATGCCGCTGCATCTAATGATTATGACGGGAATGGAGCATGTTTTTCATGCATTGGCAATGGTTTTGGTCCTTCTTTGGTTTCAAAAATATTTAAAGAATAATTCTCCCCGGAATTTCTCAATTCTGGCATTGTTGTCCATTATGGCAACAGGTTTTAGGTATGAGAGCTTATTCTTTATCTTCTTCATTTGCGTTTATCTATTCTTTATAAAAAAAGAATTTCTAAAAAGTATAGCTTTAGGCCTGTTGGCTATTTCTCCTGTAGTTATTTATGGGCTAATTTCTGTTAAGCACGGTTCGTTTTTTCTCCCCAATTCTTTGATTCTGAAAGGTAATACCAATGATGGGTTTATTGGTTTTGTAACAAGGGTTGCCGGTAATGCCTATCGTGGAATTTCGGTTTTGATCTTGATCTTAATTCTAATGATTCAGATGTTTAGCAAGTCAAAGAATCAAAAATCGCTTACCGATAAAATTGCTAACAATGCATTGCAAATCGTAGTTTTTTGTGGTTTTGGGGTTCATCTTTTATTTGCAAATTTTGGATGGCTAATTAGATATGAGGCTTACTTGGTCGTTATTATTTTATTCGCTATTGCGCCATGTGGTGATGAGGTTTTTCAGAAGAAACCAAGAGTGGGAATCCTTAGATTTACAATGGTGTTTTTGTTGTTAATCACATTTTATATGCGGTTTATAACCATGTTGAAACACCAGCCCGTTGCATCCAAAAATATTTTTGACCAGCAGATCCAGCTGGCAGATTTCCTTCACCAATATTATCGCAATTCCAAAGTCATTGCCAACGACATTGGCGCTATTACCTACTTCAATAATATCTATCTTTTGGACACCTATGGTCTTGGTAGTATAGAAGTCGCAAAGCTCAGGAAAAACGATCATGGGAAATTTACCGATAACAAGGTACTTCAGAAATATATTTATGATACCGCTAAAAATCAGAATTTTGAGTTGGCATTAGTTTTTGATGAATGGGTAAAGATGCCGGATTATTTTACAAAAGTGGGGACATTAACCATTAGGGATAATTATATGTCCGGCGGTACAACGGTTTCTTTTTATTCTGTAAAAAAAGAAGATGCCGGGCTATTGCGAAAGCACTTGGCTGAGTTTGCTGAAAAAGTTCCAAAAGATGTTATTGTAAAAACTATAGATTAAAAAATGAATTTCGAAGACTTTATTATTGCGCCCAGAAAAATCCGAACCGAAAAATGGCAGATCGGGAGTAGAATTATTAATGAAATAAAGGAAGATAGCATTGTACTGCTGTTTGTTTCAGATTACCGCGGCGCAGATGGCGATGCAGAAAGTCAGGATTTTAACGGTGTGCGGAAAGAGTTTTACAAATTATCACAATTGGATTTTGAGATTCCTGTGGTAGATTTAGGCGATCTCATTTCCGGCAGAACACCTCAGGATACGCATTATATCTTGCAGGAGGTTTTGTCGGCTTGTCATCAGAAGAATGCTATTCCCGTCATCATTGGTGGTAGTAACGACTTGGCTTTTTCCTTGTTTTCGGCACTTAATTTTCATCAGCAGGATGTCAATTATACCCAGATAAGCAATGTGGTGGCGCTAAAGCAGGATGAAGAAATACACGAGTCAAACTTCCTGAGCAAAATTCTTGGTTCCAAAAATTTCTCTATCAAAAATTATCATCATCTTGGCTATCAAAAACACCTAAACGAGATGGATTCTGTAAAACTTATCAAAGAAGTTCAGTTTGATATTGTCCGGCTCGCGGAGATGATGAATTCTACAGAGAAAACGGAACCTTTTTTCCGAAAGGCCGATCTGGTAACCATCAACTGTGATGCGATAGAAAGTTTTGGCGATGCGTTTTCCATCAATCCTCAAGTAAACGGGCTCAACAGGCGCGAGGTTTGTGCCTATATGAAAGAAATCGGACTCAGTGAAAGACTGAAGTCTGTCGGGATTTTTAATTACAATATTTATTCGGAAAATCAGCTTAACCATCAGCTTTTAGCCCAGATGGTCTGGTATCTTGTCGAAGGGATTAATATCCAGAGATCCCACCCGAAAGAAAAATCCTACGAAACTTTTTATGTTCTGATTGGAGATGAAAAATATGCCTTCAAGCGTGATGTTTTCAGTAATCTTTGGTATTTTGGAGAGGATGAAAATATCGATAATTGTATCCCTTGCTCACGTTCGGATTTTGATGAAGCCAAAAGAGGGTTTCTGAGCCCGAGATTTACAAGAAACTAAGCTTATGAGTCTGGATTCTGAAATAAAAGTTTCAATCATTGTTCCGGTTTATAACGTTGAGTTATACTTGGAAAAATGTCTGCTGTCACTGGTCAATCAAACTTTGCAGGAGATCGAAATCCTTGTTGTGAATGATGGCAGCAAAGATGGCTCTCAAACGATTATAGAGAAATTCCAACAGGAATATCCCGATAAAATTTTTGGCTTCATAAAAGAAAATGGCGGATTGAGCGATGCGCGAAATTTTGGAATCGACAGGGCAAAAGGTGATTTTATTGGATTTGTGGATAGTGATGATTATGTCTCGCCAAACATGTTTGAAGATATGCATACTCTTGTTATGAGACATCAGGCCCAGATGGCGATTTGCAACCTTCAGAAGGTAGATGAAAACGGAAATGTTATCCAAAAACTAACTCAATTACCTAATTTTCCGGACAAAATTGAACTGGATAAGAATCTCTCTGTTTTTTCGGATCTTTCTTATTTCGCGTGTAATAAGATTTTCAGCAAAGAGCTCTTCCTGCATAAGAGATTTAAAAAAGGTGTTCATTTCGAGGATATAGAACTAATACCGCAACTGTTGCTGGACTGTCAGGTTTTAGCATTTTCCCCAAGTTACCATTACCATTATCTTGAGCGGCAGGATTCTATCAGCAAGAGCCACACGATAAGCGGTTTAGATATTTTAAGTGCTGTAAAAACTGTTACTAACACTTACGTAGAAAGTCGTTTTTCAAAAAACAAAGTAGCCATCAAAAACTTCCAAATCCTAGAAGGGGTTTATACTTTTTTGGCTTATCTGGCCTTTGTAAAAGAAGAAAATGTTTATAACAAGATGAGCGATGAATTGGATTTATTTATGAAATCTAATGGCTTAACAATTAAAGATATATTGCAATATAGGCGGTTTGGTAAAAATTATCTGTTATCTTTGCCTCTTAGAAAAAAAATTTATTACATCCTTTCGTTCCTTAAACTGAGAAAAATAGTCAGATTTCTGACAGTCAATTAAAATCAGCCAAAAAACACAAAATGACAAATTTCGAAACTTTTTTACAAGGCACCGGAATCTCTTTTTTTTATTTTAAGCTGGTTTTGGGCTTTTTCTTTTCTTTCATGATTACGTATATTTCTATCCCTACTATAATCAAGATTTCCCGAAGAAAGAATTTGATGGATGAACCGGGATCCAGAAGTTCTCACTTGCGTAAAATTCCTAATTTGGGAGGTGTGGCCATCTTTTTTTCTCTTGGTGTTTGTGCGCCGGTTTTTGCATATGAGTTATTCGACCGGTACAAATTTCTGTTTGCCTCCTTTATCATCCTGTTTTTTGTTGGCGTGATGGATGACATTATGGTTCTTAGGGCTTATAAAAAATTGTTGGCTCAGATACTGGTTTCTGGCTTAATGGTGATCGGTTCTGATGTAAGAATACGAAGTCTATTTGGAGTTTTTGGTGTCTATGAGATTAATTATTATGTGAGTGTAATTTTCAGTTTGCTCACTTTTATTATTTTAATTAATGCATTCAATCTAATTGACGGGATTGATGGACTCGCTGGCAGTTATACGATAGTCACCAGTACTTTATTCGGGGTAAGTTTTTTTCGTCTTGGGATTAACAATGCACCCTTGGTCATCTTATGTGGAATTTTGATAGCAGCTTCAATTGGTTTCTTGATTTACAACCTTTCAAACAAAAGAATGTCAAAGATTTTCATGGGAGATACAGGCTCTATGATTTTAGGTTTTTTGTTGGCTTTTACGGGGATTTCTTTTATAGAAATTTTCATAGCGAAACGGGACGATATTTTTTATCATTTGCAGAGTGCTCCGGTAATCGCGGTGGCTATTTTGATTTTGCCAATTATTGATACACTTACTGTGATTATTACAAGGATTTATCATGGTAAATCTGTACTTTCTGCAGATCGAAATCATATCCACCACAAGGTCATAAACTTGGGATTGAGTCACAGAAGATCTACGGCTTACATTATTGCCTACTATCTTTTTATCATTATGGTCACCTATTTTTTAAGGCATACCAATGTCAACCTTTTATTGTTGTTGATTCTAACATTGGGTTTTTGGGGTGCTTATTTGCCTATTTTTCTGCTTAGATTAAAAAGAAGATTAAAATAATTATATTTTTGTAAAAATTTGTTGATGAGAAAATCTTATCTATTTAACCTGATTATATTGTTTTCGTTACTGGGTATTACCTCTTGTATTTCTCAGAAAGACGTGCGCTACCTGCAACCGAGCGAGAGCCTCACCATTAACGAAGAAGGTCTTGTACCCTATAATGTCCCAGAATATAGAGTTACAAAAGGTGATATACTCAGCCTAAATGTTGTCACAACACCAAAAGGTGATGCTGCACAGTTCTATTCATCTCTTAATGCCTCTTCCGCAGGAGGAGGTCAACAGACGGGGTCAGCAGGAGGTCAACAAGGTGGCGGGGGATCGGGCGGTAATGCTACATTTTACTTTAATGGGTTAAAGGTAGACAACAATGGTGATGTCAATATCTTTGGGATTGGTTACGTAAAAGCAGAAGGTAGAACTTTGGATGATATGACCAAAGAGATACAGGGTAAGGTGAATGAGAATTTTTTGCAAGGAAAATCAGAAGTGAGACTTAATCTTGACGGTATTCGCTACTATATACTTGGGGATATAGAAAGTGTTGGTATTACAGGGGAAAAAGTGGCGTATATGACGCAGCTCAACATTATGCAGGCAATTGCTATGAATGGCGGTCTTAACAGGACAGTGGATAGAAAAAATATTATGATCCACAGAAAATTTCCGGAAGGGATCAAAACTGCCAGGCTAGATCTCACGCGCGAAGATGCTATGAATTCGCCTTATTACTGGTTGCAAAATGGGGATATCATCTATCTTAATACCAATGCGAAGAGTATCAATGGCTTTGGCAAAGAACCGTTGCAGACTTTAACAACTGGCGTGTCTGTCCTTACTACAGTAATGTCTATTTATTTAATTCTTACGAGACTATAATGATTCCTGATAAAAACGGAAATAAAGCAAAAACCGCAGTGGAAACTTCTGAAAAAATAGGAGCTTTCAATTTCTTTGATCCTGTCCATTTTTTACAGCGTGTTCTCCGAAATTGGTATTGGTTCGTTATTTTGGGGTTTCTCGGTTACTGCATATCTTATGTGTATAGCCGTTATTATGCACAGCGCGTTTACGCTTCTACGCTTTCGTTAAGTATATCAAATAATACTGCCAGCTATTTTACGCCGAATCAGTCTATCAATTTTATTTGGGGACAGGGTGGCAATCAAGATGGTGTTTATCTCAAAAAAATATTACTGTCTCGTAGTCACAATGAGTTTTTGGTTAAAAAATTAAATTTAATCACCAATTATACGACGAAGGGATTAATTAAATCTACTTACTTAGATCAGGAGGACAGTCCTGTATTTTTGGAAATTGATAAGAATCATCCTCAGCAGGTTAACTATCCTATTACCCTTGTACCAAAAGGAGGTAACAAGTACGAAGTTGTTTTACCGGAAGAAGGAGAATCAATTTACCTTTATAATTACAAGACGGAGGCTAGCCAAGATGTGACGCCTTATCAAAGGCCAAAAAATAAAATCATTAGCACAGGTGAGTGGTACCAGTCTCCCAATTTGAAATTTAAACTGGTTAGTAATCCTACCTCTGGCCATTTGGGCCTAGAAAATGTTATAGTAACATTAGTACCAATCAATCAGGCTGTTAACAGTATAATAGGTAGCCTTAGTATTGATTTTGATAAAGAACTGTCATCTATAATGATGATTACAAAAAGTGGTTATAATCTAAACAACACGGTTAATTTCCTTAATAATTCTGTGGATGTTTTGATCAAAAAAAGGCTGACGGATCAGAATACGGTAGATCGTAACACAGTGGACTACCTGAATGACAACCTAAGCCTCATTAGAAAAAAACTGGATTCCAGTGCAGTAGTTCTTAATAATCTAAAGATCAACAATCGTCTTTACGATATGGAGAATATCGATTCAAAGACTTTGCAAAAGCTTAATGACTTAGATACCCAAAAGGCAGAATTGATAACGAAAATCAACTCACTCAATTCGATTAAAAATTCGGTTTATACCAATAATATCGAAAAAATGATTAGCCTGAATGCAGCAGGGATAGAGGATGGATCTTTTAATGCTTCAGTCTCCGAACTGAAGGCTTTGTACGCAAAACGCAGAGAGATGGCGCAGATTTATACGCCAAATTCTGAACCGATGCGCGAAATCAACCGTCTGCTGAATGATGCCAAAAACAGTTCGGAATCCGGGCTTCGTAAATATTTTGATGGCTATAATACAAAATTAGCCGACATCAATGCTCAGATTGCGTCAATGGATAAAGAATTGGTAACTCTACCCGAAAAACAACGTATTTTTTTGGATGCACAACGCGGGTATAATATCATTGAAAACACTTATAATACCTTGCTTACAGAGCAGGCCAAATCTCAGATGCGAGTGGCTACCAACCAGAGTAACCTTACCGTTATCGATAAAGCCAAAAACTTGGGGCAGGCACCCATTGCACCCAATGTTAACGCAACCAAGATGCAGATTATGGGGGGGCTTTTGCTGATTCCGCTGGTTTTTCTGGCTATTGGTGAGTTGTTAGATAACAAAATAAGGAATTTGAAGGAGTTGCTCTCGGTAACAAGGATTCCTTTGTTGGGTGTAATAGGTCGTAATAATTACGAAAATAACCTAACCGTCCTTCAAGAACCAAAATCGTCTGTAGCAGAGGCTTTTCGTGCAGTTCGTGCTAATTTGAGATTTCTTTTTAATGAAGAAGATGCAAGTAAAGTCATCTTGGTCACCTCTTCTATCAGTGGTGAAGGGAAAACTTACGTTTCAATTAATATTGCATCTGTTTTGGGACTTAGTGGTAAAAAGACAGTTTTACTGGGAATGGATCTAAGGAAACCGAAAATTTTTGGGGATTTTAATATTAATAATAAGAACGGTATTTCAAATTATCTTACCGGGCAGGTGGGTATAGATGAGATTATTAATAAGACAAGTATTCCTGCATTAGACGTCATCACCTCTGGGCCAATACCTCCTAATCCGTCGGAACTGCTAATGAGTGACAACAACATGCGCTTTATAGAGAAATTAAAGGAAACTTATGAGTATATTATCATAGATTCACCCCCGGTAGGCTTGGTTGCGGATTCTTTTGAACTGATGAAGAAGGCCGATACTACCATATATGTTGTACGTCACGAGTACACAGAGAAATATATGCTTCGCATGATTACCGAAAAATATTTTAATAAAGAAGTACACAATCTTGGCCTTGTATATAACGATTATATTGCCAAACAAGGTTATGGCTATGGTTACGGTTACGGCTATTTTGAGGAAGATAAAAATTATAAAGAGCCAACTATTATCCAAATTAGAAACAGGATCAGAACATTCTTTAACAGAAAATAGAAGCCTTGCCAAGGCTTTTATTTTTTTACAGACTATTTTAATAATATGTTCGTTTTATAACAATAAATTATACTTTTTTCTTTTTATTTAACTAAACTTTAAGAAGTTCCTTAATCTAAAAATGTTTTATATTTGCACCAAATTTTTGAATAATAGACATTTCCGCATATTGAAAATGAAGAAAGATCTTAGTCTTATCCTTGTTGCTATTTTTTGTTCTCTGGCTTTTTTTAAGGCACAGAAGCATGAGATAGGAGTGCAACTGGGGATGAGTAATCTGGTGGGCGATATCGGAAGAACCAATTATGTGCTTCAGAAGCCTATTGGGAATGTGTCGGATTTTGGACTGCCGTTTTATGGCGGCATAATGTACCGAATGAATTTTAACCCTTATCAGACGGTTCGTTTTAATTTTGGGATTAATCATATTCAGTTTGATGACCATTTGGCTACTGAACAGTATCGCAGAAATAGACAACTTTACGGTACCAACTCGGTTTTGTCGGCGGATGTCCTTTTTGAATATAATTTTTTGCCGGTTAATAATGAGCAAAAAAGTATGTTGAGTCCTTATATTTTTGCAGGGATATCAGGTCTTTACATGGATGGTGTATCTGCAAATCTTAATATAGAATCTCTCAACGATGTGGAGATCAATTATAAGTCTAATAAAAAGATGACGATGGCCATACCTTTTGGTATTGGTCTTAAGTATAAATTTAACTATAACTGGGCATTGTCCGGCGAATTTACATTCAGGCCAACATTCTCAAATCAGGTAGATTATAGTGAAATTAAAGAAAAGGATGTGAGGGTAAAATCTAACCTTGATAAAGAGGATACAGATATGATTGTTCAGCAATTTCTAAGACAGCGCAATGTTGGCAATCTTAATTCCAAAGATTGGATCAATTCTGCAACCATTATATTATCTTATGCCTTTGGCAGACCACCTTGTTATTGTAAATAGAATCATGCAGGAAGAGTTAAAAAAGTTAATCAACAAGGATAAATTGCCTCAGCATGTTGCTGTAATTATGGATGGCAACGGGCGGTGGGCAAAATCCAGAGGCGAGGAGAGAACTTTTGGTCACAGGAATGCGATCAATGCGGTTCGCAATGTCATCAATGCCTGTAACGAGATTCATATCCCATACCTCACGCTTTACACTTTTTCATCAGAAAACTGGAACAGACCGCAGGATGAAGTAGATACATTGATGAGCCTTTTATCGGAAACGTTGCTTCTGGAAGCAGAAGAAATTTTTACAAAAGGCCTGAGGATGCATGTTATAGGTGATGTAAGTCAACTACCTGAACTGGTAAAAGATCAGCTCCTTAATGTTATAGAATTGACCAAGAATAATAGCAAAGGAAATCTGATACTGGCGCTTAATTATGGTTCCCAAAAAGAGATCCTAAAGGCGGTGAAGGATATTTCGCGGGAAGTAAAGAGTGGTAAATTGGATGTGGAAGATATTAATGAAAAGGTGTTTGAAAATCATCTTTATACCAGGGATTTTCCTGCTGTTGACCTTATGATAAGAACTAGTGGGGAGGTACGCATCAGTAATTTTTTGCTTTGGCAGATTGCTTATGCAGAACTACAGTTTTTGGATGTGCTATGGCCGGATTTTTCCAAGGAAACTTTTTTCCGTTGCATTATAGATTATCAGAACAAGGAGAGAAGATACGGGATGACAAGCGAGCAGCTTTCGTAAAATTATATTAGAAAAGAGACAACTTCAATAAGAATGAAATTAAGATTTATACCCATTATTTTGTTAACCGCCTCGGTGTATTTTCACGCGCAGGTTGTTCCACAGGGTAACAATGCAGAAAACACAGAACTTGTAGGAAAGCAAAACCAAGAGTACGTTCTGAAGGATATCGTTGTAGACGGTGTCAAAAGATATACACCAGCTCAAATTTTGCGTTTTACAGGTCTTGTGAAAGGAGAGAAGTTAGAAATTCCTGGCCAAAGAGTAAGTTCTGCCGTGAAAAAGCTTTGGGAGACCCAATCTTTCTCCAAGGTAGAAGTTTATGTGCAGGATGTAGAAGGGCAGAATGTTGTTTTACAGTTCCAGCTGCAGGATCTTAAAGAGCTTGGGGAGATCAAGTTCACAGGCCGTGGTATTGGTAAATCCAAGAACGAAAAGCTGATTAAAGATAATAACCTGAAGCCGGGAACCAAGATTAATAACAATTTGGTATCCAGCCTTCAGAACAAGATTCCGCAGGAGTACATTGCAAAAGGATTTGCGGATGCCAAAATCAAAATTGATGAAAAGGCTAATGCTACAGATCCTAATCTGGTGGATTGGACCATAGAGGTGGAAAAAGGAAAAAAGGTAAAGATTGATAAAATCACCTTTGAGGGTAACGAAAATGTTTCCAGCAGAAAACTGAGAAAAAATGGGTTTAAAGATACCAAGCAGAAAAGATTTTTGCTAGGCATCCTTAAGCCTTCAAAATTTGTACAAGACAAATATGATGAGGATAAGCGTAAACTGATTAATTATTATAATTCATTAGGTTTCCGGGATGCTACCATCGTTTCTGATTCTGTCACGAGAAATGATAAAGGTTATAATATCAATGTTAAACTTAATGAAGGTAAAAAATATTACATTGGTGATATTAATTTTGTAGGAAATACAACCTTCACTACCGAGTTCTTACAAAAAGTATTAGGTTACAAAACTGGTGATATATATGATGCGGTAGGATTCAATAAAAAAGTTGGTGAAGATGGCGGTAAAGACGATAACTCAGATATCAAGTCGGTTTATATGGATAATGGTTTCCTTTTCTCCAATGTTACGCCGATTGAAAAATCTGTGAAAGGGGACTCTATTAATATCGAAATAAGAATTAACGAAGGCGAAAAAGCAACATGGAACCGTGTAACCTGGTCTGGTAATACGACCACACATGACCATGTAATCCTAAGAGCTCTTAGAACGAAACCAGGAGCATTGTTTGCGAAATCAGATATCAAAAGAACCTATTTTGAGTTAGCAGGGATGCAGTTTTTCGATCCACAGCAGATTGGGACGGATGTAAAACCAAATCCTCAGGATAATACGGTTAATATGCACTGGACATTGGTTGAGAAAGGATCCTCTCAGGTACAGCTTCAGGCCGGTTACGGTGGTGGTTCATTCATTGGAACACTGGGATTAACCTTCAACAACTTCTCATTGAGAAACTTCTTGAAGTTTAAGGATTTCAAACCAGTGCCACAGGGTGATGGTCAAACATTGTCTTTACAGGCACAGGCTGGGCAATACTTTACCAACTATGGGGTGTCTTTTACAGAGCCTTGGGTATTTGGTACACGGCCAACAGCTCTAAGCGTAGGACTTAATTACTCAAGAGTTAACTATAATTATACTACAGGAGCACAACGTATGAATATTTTTTCGGCCAATGCAGGTCTTACAAGACTGTTGAGATGGCCGGACGATTATTTCTCCTTGTATACGGGCATCCAGTTCCAGAGTTATAACTTTAGCAACTATCCGTTTTATTTTGGAGATAATCTAGAGTATTATGGTAATACAAAATCTTTCAGTTTCAATATAGGTCTTAGCAGAAACTCTGCAGGTTTGGACCCTGTATTCCCAACCTATGGTTCTAATCTTGAAGCTTCGGTCAAGTTTACACCACCATATTCTTGGTTCAGTAACAAAGATTATTCTACAATGAGTACGCTAGACAAGTACAAGTGGATGGAGTTTTATAAAGTGAAATTAAAAGCGGACTTCTATAATGAGGTTGTTGGTAAACTGGTACTTAGAACTACAGGCGAGATGGGATTCCTTAACGGTTATAGTAAAGAACTAGGTCCGCCACCATTTGAGAGATATTATGTAGGTGGCGTTGGATTATTCAATGGTAGATTTGATGGTAGAGAGCTTGTGCCTTTAAGAGGTTATGAGAATGCTTCATCTACAGGATTTAGTCCCAACTCTACTTACGATATTACACCTTACGGTGGGGCAACTATCTATAACAGGTTTGCAGCGGAGTTAAGATATCCAATTTCTATGAATCAGACCGCGAAGATATTTGCTTTAACTTTTGTGGAAGCCGGTAATGCATGGAACAGCTTTGGAACTTATAATCCTTTCAGGCTAAAAAGATCTGCTGGTATTGGTATCAGAGTATCTATGTCAGCTTTTGGATTAATAGGATTTGACTTTGCTTATGGATTTGATAAAACTCTAGGAGGCACGCAACCATCCGGATGGCAGACACACTTCTTGATGAATCAGCCATTGTAAAATAATTTTTTTTACTTTTGACAGATGAAAAAAATAGTTTTAGTAACCGCCATACTTTTTTCGATTTCTCAGGTCAGCGCACAAAAGATAGGTGTTGTAGATACCAATTATGTATTAAGCAAATTGCCACAGTATAAAGATGCAGAGAACAGGCTCAACTCCCAAATATCGCAATGGCAATCTGATCTTCAAAAGTTGCAGGCCGAATATGAGAGAAAAAAGCAAGCATTTGAAAATGAAAAGGTACTATTGGTAGGAGACCAGCTAAAACTTAGAGAGAAGGAGATTGTAGATATGGAGGCTAATATCCAGAACACAATTGGTGCAAGATTTGGGACAAATGGTGAGGTTAATCAGTTAAGATCAAACCTTACAAAACCTTATCAAGATCAGATCTGGAATGCTATAAAAACCGTTTCTACAAAGAATAACCTGGGCATAGTTCTTGATAAAAGTAATAACATAAGCGTAATCTTTCTTGATAAACGATATGATTATACAGATGCTGTTCTCAACCTTCTGGGTAAAAGTACTCCGAAGACCGAGGAAAGTAAGGGTAACCTAGCACCAGGTAATAGAAATAGTGAAATAAGGTCGTCTAAAGACAGAATGCAAAGAAGAGGTTCTCTTGAGGCCAAAGAGATGAAAACAAAGTAGAATTAATTATAAATATATAAACATCAATTTTTAAAATGAACAAATTAAATGTATTATTAGTAGCTGTTGTAATGGTTTTTGCCACAGGATTTGCAAATGCTCAGAAATTAGCTTCTGTAGATGTAAGTTCAATTTTTAAATCTATGCCAGAGATGAAGGCATTGGATCAGCAATTACAAACTTTGCAAACAGCAAAACAGACTGAGCTAGAAAAACAAGGCAAATCTCTTCAGGATTTGATGAAAAAATACCAAGACGAAGCGCCTAAACAGACTCAAGCTATCAATGAGCAAAGAAGCCAAGAAGTTCAAAAACTTCAGGATAATCTACAACAGTTGTATGCTGCTGCTCAAAAGGATATCGCAGAAAAAAGAGATGCAGGATTAGATCCAATCGAGAAAAAAATCAACGAAGCTATTACAAAAGTTTCTAAAGCTGCAGGTTACGAGTATGTATTTGATGCGTCTAGCCCGGCATTGGTTTACAAAGCAGGAACAGATGCTACGCCAGCTGTTAAAAAGGAATTAGGATTGAAATAAGTATTTTATCTTAATAAATCATAAAACCGCTCTTTATCGGAGCGGTTTTTTTATTTTTGTACCATGGTAAAAGAATTTTCATCCACCGTCAAAATACGCTTTGCAGACTGTGACCCTATTGGACACCTAAATAATGTCAAATATTTGGAATATATGCTCAATGCTAGGGAAGATCATGTAGAGCAGAATTATGGTTTTACCTATGAGCAATATACCCGCGAAACAGGATGTACCTGGGTAACCATCCAAAATGAAATTGCTTATTTAAAGGAAGTTCGTTACAACTCAAAAGTGGAGATTACAAGTAAAACGATTGCTGTGGATGATCTTACCGCTGTAGTAGAATTGCTGATGAAAGATGAGAATGGCGTTGTAAATGCGGTATTTTGGCTCACAGTCATTTACTTTAATATGAAAACACGAAGGGCAGAAAAAATGCCGGAGGAGACATTGGATAAATTCAGACATTTTTTGGTTGAGATTGACCAAAAACAATTTAAAGATCGCATAGTCTATTTTAGGCAGCACAACAAAATTAAATAAGTATTTATGAAAAGAATTTTGGTAATCGGTGGAAATGGCCAGTTGGGGCATTGTTTGCAAAAACTGGCACCCCAATACCATAACGAGTTTGATTTTAACTTCACGGGATCTGCTGCGCTTGATATTACAAACTATGCTCAGGTAGATAAGGTCTTTGAAGAATATCAGCCCGATTATGTGATTAACGCTTCTGCTTATACTGCCGTTGATTTGGCCGAAAAAGAAATCGAAAAAGCATTTGCAGTAAATGCAGATGCGGTAGGTAATCTGGCTGCTGTCTGTAAAGATCATAATGCGGTACTCATCCATGTTTCTACAGATTATGTTTTTGACGGAGAAACCAATCTCAGCTATTCCGAAGATGATTTTACAAATCCAATCGGCGTTTATGGCACGTCCAAAAGACAGGGCGAAGAACTGGCGTTAGAGAATAATCCAGAGACAGTGATTCTCAGAACATCTTGGCTTTATTCGGAGTTTAATAAGAATTTTGTTAAAACTATGCTCCATTTGTTTGAAGTGAAAGATGAATTGGGGATTGTTGGTGATCAGTTTGGACAGCCAACCAATGCCAACGACCTGGCGGAAGCAATAATGAATGTGATCAATTTCCCGAAAAAGACATTTGGGATCTATCATTTTTCCAATTATCCGGAGACAACATGGTTTGATTTTGCCAGCAAGATTAAGGAATTTTCTAGTTCTGCCGTAAAACTGAAATCCATTACAATAAAAGAGTTTCCAACACCTGCCAAGCGACCTAAAAGAAGTACTATGTCTCTTGACAAGATTGAAAAAGATTATCACATAGAACCCAAATATTGGGAAAACAGCCTTAGAGACTGTATAGAAATCCTAAAAACAGAAGATGCGTAAACTATTTTTGATCCTTTTTGCGTTTTGTGCCCAATGGTTTTACCTGCAGACCATAATTCTTAATAAAGTTGATAAAATCAATAATAACAAGGATAAATTTTTCTACAGGATTACAGAGCCTTCCAAGTCAGAATATCTTGGAGAAATCCTTGTTAATGGGTTTTCACCAGATGACGTTAAGGTTTTTGGCGAGGTTTATAAAAAGGCAAAGCAAGTAGGGGCCAATACTTTTTCACTCAAACCAATTGAGACTGTAGAGGGCAACGTTCAGCCTTTTAATCCTGCTTATTACATCCTCAATTTGTATTATACCAAGGCAGACGATATTGATAACGAGGAAAATGTTGCGTACCTTGTTGCGGCGTCTGACAAGAATCAGAAGATTAATATTAATAACAAAACAACAGTTATAGAACCAAGAAACTTCTTAAGATTGCCCCTTAAAGATCAGGAAGTTTTGACAGTTTCTACAAGAAAATTATTAGGTTCATCGGTAAAACTGTCAGCTAAAGACAGCCAGCCTGCACTGTATTTTTCTTTGACAGATTTTAGGATTCGTAGTAATGACAGTATCTACGGCGGTATCAACCTCAAATCCGGAGATATTACAGGCCTGGAAAAATCATTTGGTATGTTTTTGACTACCATTTATACAGAACAGAAAAAAGATTAATGTTAATAAATTATCTATTGCGGATGATTTATTATCCAATTAATTTTAATTAACTTTATACATAAGATTTAAGAACCGGCTAATTGTAATTGATTTACAGACCTCACTCAGGCAGTTTTGCCTAACTGAGCGGAGCTAAATCTCAAATCTAAATTATACCTATTGGAAGAATTTTTTGAAAACGAACTTGCTAAAAAGTTCGAAGATATGATAGAGAATAATGAAGAATTATATTTTGATACAGAAGAATATATCGACATTATCATCTATTACCTGGAGTTGGGAGACTTTAGTTATGCAGAGTTGGCTGTAAACCATGCTCTGAAAATACATCCCAATTCTCTGGAAATCAAAACGAAACAGCTGGAGGTTTTCCTGGAGCTGGAACGTTATACAAAAGCCAAAGAGCTTATTGATGAGTTGCACCTTGCTTCTCTAGAAGATACAGATTTTCTGGTATGTTGCGCCAAGTATTATTCTAACCTTGGTAATCCGAAAAAATCAATCGAATATTGTGAGCAGGCTCTAAAGCTGGAGGAGGAAGAGAACTTCTTGCACAACTTCATCGCGGATGAGTTTGTGAATCTTGATGATCCTTTTAATGCTTTGAAACATTATACCGCCGCTCTGGAGCATGATCCGTATGACGATTACTCTTTAGAAAACGTGATGTTGTGCTATCATAAACTCAACCGTCCACAGGAAGCCCTTGATTTTCTGAATCAATATATTGACCGTTTCCCGTTTTCGGAAACAGCATGGTATGAGTATGGCCAATTCTTTTTTAATAAAAAAAACCACGAAGAAGCCATCAAAGGTTTTGATTATCTTCTTGCTATCAATTCTGGCGCTGTAGGTGTTTATGCTAACAAAGCAGCTTGTTATGAGGCTATGGGACAATGGGAGAAAGCCATTGAAGTTTACGAAGAAATGCTGGAATTGGAATATACCAAAGCATTTACGTTTTATAAAATCGGTCTTTGTTACAAAGAAGCGGGCAAACCTGTGCAGGCATTAACATCGTTCCAGAAGTCATTGCGGGAAGATCCACAGTTTTATCTCGCTATGATAGAGCAGTCGCAGATTTATGAGGAGATGGGTAATCCCAAAGAGGCACTTCATTTTGCCATTGAGGCTGTCACCCTTAACGAAGGTAACCTAGAGTATCAGAAACGTCTTGCTTTTCTTTACATAAGCTGTGGCGAATATGAAGAAAGCCTTACTTGCCTCAAAAAACTTACAGAATCAGAACCTAGCAGGTTCTATAATTGGTATGCTTATTCAGAAGTATTGATGCTGATTGGCGAGTACGAAGAGGCACTTGAAGTTCTTGATAAAGCTTTGCAGGCACATCCGCGCGCAGAATTATATTATCAGCAAAGCAACTGTTATTTTAACCTGAAAAATAATGCTGAAGGTATTCGGTTGTTAGAAAAAGCTTTGGACATGGATCCTTCCCTCAGCCAGGATATGCAGAAAAAATACCCTTTCATCAAGGAAGAGGTTAAGAAAATAAAGGCAAAAAAGAAATAGTGATAAAGCCCTGCAATCTTGCGGGGCTTTTTTTATATAATACCAAAATCTTTGCTAATTGCGATCAATTGCTCGTTACTGTTGAGGTTCAGGTTGGTTTTAATCTCTTTTAGTCTTTTTTCTACAGCACTTATACTATTGGGTTTTAATTGGTGTGTTTTTAGATGATCCGGAATGTTTTTTACAAGTTCTCCATTGGCAAGAAGGGAAATTAACATTGTATCATATTCGGTGAATTCAAAAGCATTGTTTTTATTGCCCTCAATCGAGATTCCTGCAGAAAGATAATGATGATCATTAAAAACCTTGTGTATGGCTTTTTTTAAGTCCCGCACATCATCCCGACCTTTTTTTACATAAGCATCAATGTGTTGTTCTTTAAACAACTTCTCAATGATGGCCTCCTTTTTCTCTACAGAAAATACTAATATTTTTATATCCGGTTGCACTTTTCTTACAGCATCTATCAATTTCTGACCGGTGTTTATATCCTGTTTCCGGTGATCTTCATCAAAGGATAAGTCTGTTATCAGTAATTCGTACGGATTACTGTTTGCTAGTGCTACTTTGATCCAAGTAAGCGCATCATCGCAATAGCTTACAAATTTGGATTCGGCTATGTTAAGGTCTTCAACAATCTTTTGTACAGAGATGTTGGAGCTTTCATAATCTTCGGCAATAATAACTTTTCTGAACATAAAAAAAATTTGGTAGGTCAGCATGGTGAGGGCATGCCGGGATTTTCATATATCAAAAGTAGTTGATCCTGCGAATCTTTCTTTACGGTTTCAATATTAACTGGTAATTCTAAAAAAAAGATAAAAATTTCATCTGTATATTGATTAAAGAATTTAGGCATCAATCGTTTTTGAATGTATTTATCTATAAGGATTGGTATTTTACAGTGATAAAAATATTTCAGCAATTTTTATCAGGATAAAGGATGATCCCCAGATTAAGGTTGTCACAAATCATGAGAAATCATTTTTATTTTATGTATTTATAAGATCTGCTGACTAAGTATATTAAGGTAGTCTTGTTTTGGGATCATTTTCGCACCCAGGCTTTCAAGATGCTCAGAATAGATTTGACAGTCGATGATCTCCCATTGGCTTTCATAGATTTTGGAAAAATGGATAAATCCGGCTTTTGATGCATTGGATACTTTTGAAAACATACTTTCGCCGCAGAAGACTTGCCCTACAAGAACGCCGTAGAAGCCACCAACAAGTTCTCCGTTTTGCCAAACTTCAAAACTTTTGGCTTTGCCATGCTGATGTAATGTGATAAAAGACTGTATCAGATCCTCATTAATCCAAGTGCCTGCCTGTCCTTTTCGCTCTGTAGATTTGCAGTTGCGCATAACTTCTTCAAAACACTGGTCTTCTGTAAAATCAAAAACATTGTCCCGCAAAATCTTCTTCATAGATTTAGAGACTTTAATCTCAGAAGGGTAAAGGACAAATCTCGGATCAGGACACCACCATAGGATCTCTTCACCCTCATTGTACCAAGGGAATAATCCCAACTGGTAAGCAAACCACAGCCGTTCAGGACTTAGGTCACCACCAAAAGCCATCAGGCCGTCCTCTGGATCATACTGGGCAGGATCAGGAAAAGATATGTCATGGGGGTCAAGCTGAATCATAAATAGAAAAAATCCCTGCCATTTTACAAAAGCAGGGATTGTATGAGATTATTATTCATTTAGAATTTTAGAATGGCAAATCATCATCTTCATCCTCTGCAAAAACATTTTTGTTTTCGGCAGCAGGTGCGTTTTGTGATGGAGCTGCTTGTGTAGGCTCGTTAAAATCACTTCCTGCATCTTTTTCCATTCTCCATGCAGTGATAGAATTGAAATATTTCACTTCTCCCTGTGGGTTTGTCCACTCTCTGCCTCTAATGTTGATGAAAACCTTTACTTTGTCCCCTACTTTATGTTGATTAAGCAGGTCCACTTTTTCTGACAAAAATTCTATATTGATTGGTTGAGGATATTGTTCTTCAGTTAAAAGAACCATCTCTTTTTTTTGAAATCCACTGTTAAAGGTTTGTAAATCAGAAATTTTCTTAATTGTTCCTGTTAATTCCATAGCTCGAAAATATTTTAGGCTGTAAAGGTAATAAAAACTATTGATGATAATCAAATATCGGCAGTTCAAAAAAAATTAAAAAAAAGTGGCGAAATATTTTGTAGGAATAGAAAAAGCCTCTATATTTGCACTCACCAAAACAAAGGAATAGGAGTTCATAAATAATGCGGATGTGGTGTAATTGGTAGCCACGCCAGACTTAGGATCTGGTGCTTCACGGCGTGGGGGTTCGAGTCCCTTCATCCGCACTACTATAAAATTTCTAAGCAATTAGAAATTTTTTTTGCGAAAATAGCTCAGCTGGTAGAGCGCAACCTTGCCAAGGTTGAGGTCGCGGGTTCGAGCCCCGTTTTTCGCTCCAAAAAAAGAAGTTTGTTTAAACTTCTTTTTTTTTACCATGCCCTGGTGGTGGAATTGGTAGACACGCAGGACTTAAAATCCTGTGTCCGCAAGGACGTACGGGTTCAAGTCCCGTCTGGGGTACTTAAAAACCTTGATAATCGTTTGATTGTCAAGGTTTTTTATTTTTTCGTGCAATATATGTGCAATGTGAATTGGGATTAAAAAATAATATTTTATATAGATTTTTTATATTTAGCATATCTTAAAAATTGTAAATTTTTACTTTTTAAATAAAAATGCAGGCATTTTTGCCTGCATTCTGATATTAAATTTTGTGAGATTATTTAATAATAATCTGTCGTGCTTCCTGTTTTCCATCAATTTCTAAGACCACAAAGTAATTTCCACGTATTATTTTTTCAATTTTAATTTTATTATCACCTTGTTTTAATGTTTGTGATTTTACTTTTCTCCCACTGGCATCTACTATTGTAGCAATACCATTACTTTTCAGGCTATTGACACGGATTACAAAGTCCCCGCTATTCGGATTAGGGAATATCTTCACTTCTTGAGCCATTACTTCTACAGATGAATCTTCTGTATTTCCTGATATTTTATTTGCACTATGAGTACCTAAAGTAGTAGCACATACGGTTTGAGTAGTTCCATTAACATCCACCTGGGCGCATACTGATGTGGGAGCTGGTCCACTACCTCCCAAAAATAAACTGTTGCCGAAAGCAAAAGCTGTTGCAGAAGGAACAAATGGAGATCCGTTGATATACCATTGAGGAGTGCTAGCAGAACAGTTTGAGAGGACATATTGGTCAAAACCTGCTGCAGAAGGTATAGTAGTGATTGAAAGATATGAGATTGTTATACTTGCCGATTGGCTTACACAGCCGTTAACCGTAAGACTTACACTAACTGTAACAGGTCCCGCAGTTGTACCGTTAGGGTTAAAAGTTGGATTTGCTGTATTTGCCCCAGAAGTTATTGTCCAGCCTTGAGCTTGACTCAGGTTCCATGTATAACCAGTGGTTGGTGTTCCTGTTGCTGAAGTATCAACGGCAATTGTGGTAACTGGTGTAGTCCCTTTTGCAATACAAGTTGGTGTAGTAGCCGTAAATATAGGAGTAGCTGGTTTTACATTGAATGTCAAACTTGTAGAGGTAGCTGCACAATTTGCCGAAGTAGCAGTTAATGTGAACTGTCCTTTAGCCGTACCCGGTGTAACGGTACACGTAGAACATTCTATGTTATATTCCAAAATTTTTAGGTTCATTTTTTTAATTATTTTGC